>JBOHQB010000149.1:0-3500 GCA_050731995.1 Candidatus Rokuibacteriota bacterium | reverse complement strand
CCGGAAGCTCGAGCTCCGTGATTTCCCCGACCCCGCTCCGGGACCGCGCGAGGTTGTCCTCGAGATCAAGGCCTCAGGGATGTGCGGGAGCGACCTGCATCCCTATCGCGCCACCGGAAACGCCGCGGCGGCGCTCGGCCTCGGCGGCGGCGGTCCGGTGATCGGAGGTCACGAACCCTGCGGTGTCGTCGCGGCGGTCGGCCCCGGCGCGCCGCCGGAGCTCGCGCAGGTCGGCGCCCGCGTGATGAATCACCACTACAAGGGCTGCGGCCACTGCAACCACTGCCGGGTCGGCTGGTCGCAGCTCTGCCCCAACGGCTTCGTCGTCTACGGCATGACCGGACACGGCGCCCACGCGCCGTTCATGAGGGTCCCGGCCTCCACGCTCGTGCCGCTGCCCGACGAGCTGTCGTTCGAGGAGGGCGCGGCGATCTCCTGCGGCACGGGTACCGCGTACGGTGCGCTGAAGCGGCTGGACGTGTCCGGCCGCGACACGCTCGCCGTTTTCGGCCAGGGGCCCGTGGGACTCAGCGCGACGATGCTCGGCGTCGCGATGGGCGCGCGCGTCATCGCGCTCGACGTCTCGCCCGAGCGGTTGGCGCTCGCGCGCGAGTTCGGCGCCGCCGAAGTGATCAACCCGAAGGACACCGATCCCGTCCGCGCGCTGCGCGACTTCACCCACGGCGAGGGCGTCGAGGCGGCGCTGGACTGCTCCGGCGCCGCGGCCGCGCGCCAGGCGGCGGTGCGGAGCGCCGCGACGTGGGGGCGCGTCGGCTTCGTCGGCGAGGGCGGCGAGACGACCTTCGACATCAGCAAGGACATGATCCGCCGCCAGCTCACGATCCACGCCTCGTGGACCTTCTCGGCGATGGGCCAGGAAGAGTGCGCCCGGTTCATCGCGGCGCGGCGGCTACCGCTCAAGCGGTTGCTCACGCACCGCTTCACGCTCGAGCAGGCGGAAGAAGCCTATCGGCTCTTCGACACGCAGACGACCGGCAAGGGGGTCTTCGTCTTCTAGGGAAGTGGGGGCCCCGAAATGGCCCGCTCACGCAGGCTCGCCTCGGCCGTTGAACGGCCTGCGGCTTCGCACTCCCACACCCCCCAACGCTCGGAGCGCCCCGGGGAACCCGTGACGCTCCTCGAATCACGGCAGCGGGCGCGCGTCAGCGGAAGATCTTCTTGACCTTCTCGACGGACTCGTCCACGGCCCGCCCGACCCCCTCGACGGGACCGGCCGGCCCGCCGCCGGCCCCGACGGACGTCTTCGGCATCAGGCGAAGGTGGATCTCCTGCGTCTGACCCGCGATCACCTGCACCTGCCGAGTCTCGCTCGCGAACTTTGGATGGCTCACGCGCAGCCGGTACTGGCCTTCCTTCAGGGCCTGCCGCGCCTGCCCGCCGGCGGCCGGCAGCGTCGCGACGAGCGCGCCCTTCCCCGTGTGCACTTCGATCGTCGCGTCTGGGATCGCGCGGCTCGTCTTCGCGTCCTGCACGACGAGCGTGATCTCTCCCGTGCTCGGCGGCTTCGCGGGCCGGAGGTAGCCGTAGAGAGCACCCGCGATGGACAGCGTGGCGGCAATGATGCCGAGGATCGCCTGCACGCGTGAGAGCGACAGGATCTCCTTGGCCCGGCGAAGGAGGCCCTTCATCTCCCGCTCTTGCGACGCTCTCGGGTCCGGCGACACGCCCATGACGTCAGCAGCGTATCAGGAGTTCACGCCGGGACGGCGTTCTCATCGGGAGAAGATCGCCACCCCGGCCGCGCGGGCCGCCGCGCGCAGCGAGCCGTCGCGAGTCGCCAGAGGCAGTCGTTCGCGCGCCGCGAGCGCCAGGTAGGCGGCGTCATAGGCGGACAACCCGTGGGCGTGCCCGAGCGCGAACACTTCTCCCGTCTCGCGGATCGTCGGCGCGCGATCCACCTCCACCGGCAGCGCCGCAATCAGCTCGAAGAACCGGAGCGCCTCCGCGCGGCTCAGCTGACGGCGGCGCACGGCCACGAGCAGCACGTTGGCCACCTCCAGCGGCCAGAGCGCCGGGACGAGGGCCTCGTCATCGGCCAGCCCGGCCAGCACCGAGCGTGTGTACCGGTCGCCCTGGCGCGTGAAGCACCACGCCGCCGCGATCGAGCAGTCGAGGACGAAGCGGCTCAGCGGCGCCCCTGGCCGATCGCCGCCCGCAGTGAAAGCCCACGCAGCCGCCGGCCCCTGCCGAATGCCTGCAGCAGAGCGACAACCTCCCGGGCCGGACGTCGAGCCGCGCCGTCCGGCGGGACGAGAACGGCCACCGGCACCCCATGGCGGGTGATCGTGATCCGCGCGCCCCTGGCGACCCGGTCGAGCAGCGCGGGCAGCTTGCTCTTTGCCTCGTAGACCCCGACGTGCTTCATCCAGACCAGATTAAGACCAGAATATTGTCGCGGTCAACGTCCACCGTCGGATACGCGCCCGCGTCACAAGCCGAGGTACGCCTGCTTCACGTGCGGCGACTGCTGGAGCGCGGCGCGCGTGCCTTCCAGCACGATCCGGCCGTTCTCGATGACGTAGCCCCGGTGCGAGAGGGCGAGCGCGCGCGGCACGTTCTGCTCGACGACGAGGATCGTCGTTCCCAGGCCGTTGATGCGCGCCAGGTTCTCGAAGATGAGCCGGATTGTCACCGGTGCGAGCCCCAGCGACGGCTCGTCCAGCAACAGGAGCTTCGGCGCCGCCATGAGCCCGCGCCCGATCGCGCACATCTGTTGCTCGCCGCCCGAGAGCGTCCCGGCGAGCTGCGCCATGCGCTCCCGGAGGCGCGGAAACAGCTCGAACACCTGCTCGAGGGTCGCCGCGCGCTCCGCGCGCCCGCGCCGACCGCCGCCGAGCTCGAGGTTCTCGCGCACGGTCATCGTGGGAAAGAGCTGGCGCCCCTCCGGCACGTGGGCGATGCCCCGCGCGGCGATCTGCGCGGACGCGAGCCCGTCGAGGCGCTCGCCGGCGAACTCGACGCGTCCGCCGCGGAGCGGCAGGAGCCCGGTGATCGCCCGCAGCGTCGTCGTCTTGCCCGCGCCGTTACCGCCGATCAGCGCGACGGCCTCGCCCCTACCCACCTCGAGCGAGACCTCGTGCACCGCGGTCAGATCGCGATAACCCGCCGCGACCGCGTCAAGCCGGAGCAGCGTGGACATATTCCTCGCCCAGGTACGCCTCGATCACTTTGGGGTGGTTGGCGATCTCGGCCGGGGTCCCCTCGGCGATCTTCTCGCCGAACGACAGCACGACGATCCGGTGCGACAGCGCCATGACCGCGCGCATGTTGTGCTCGATCAGGAGGATCGCGACGCCCGACCGGTGGATCGCGCCGATGAGACCGACGATCGTCTCCGTCTCCGTCGGGGTGAGCCCCGCCATCACCTCGTCGAGCAGCAGGACGGCGGGCTCGGTCGCCAGCGCGCGGGCGAGCTCCAGGCGCTTGCGCTCGGCGAGTGTGAGTACGCCCGCGGGCGCCTCCGCCTTGGCGCCGAGTCC
>JBOHQB010000148.1:0-1523 GCA_050731995.1 Candidatus Rokuibacteriota bacterium | reverse complement strand
CGGCCAGGCCGGCGCGGCCCGCGTGCTCGCGCGCGACGGCCTCGAACGGTGGCCCCGTCGCCCACACCCGCCCCCGCGAGGGATTGAGGTTCGTGAAGACGCGCAGGATGAGGCTCCCGTTCGTGGGACGCGTGGGAAACGCATCCACGTGCAACAGGTCGTTGCGCGTCTTCATCGTGCCCGGGCGCCCCTCCTCCTCGATCGAGCGGAAGGACGCGAAGTCGAGCGCCCAGCCCCGCGCGTAGGGCCGCAGGACATCGCCGGCCAGCGCGGTGATGCGACGCGAGTAGTCGCGGAGCACGGCCCGGAGCCGCTCGACGTCGGCGCTGCCGCGAGCGACCCCCTTCACCCGGTCTTCCTGGGGACGATACGAAATGTTCTTGAAATAGGCCGAGCCGGCCTGCCGTGCCGAAAGGAGGAACTCGCGGTCCGCGTCGTCGAGGAGCGGCCCCGTCGAGCGGATCAGGACGACGTCGCCGCGCTCGAGACTCTCGCAGCAGGCGCGCGCGCCCGCGTCCGCGCGGGCCCGGTCGACCCAGCCGCCCGGCCCGTAGTCCGTGACGTCGTGGATCGCCACGCTACATCACCGGGCCGATGATCCAGGGCGCGAACTCCTCCTCGCCGACGCCGGAGAGCTCGCTCTTGCTCCGCTTGCCCGAGGCGACCGCGATCATCTCCTCGAAGATCTGCGCCCCCACAACCGGAAGCGGCGTACCCTCGAGGATCACGCCACAGTTGATGTCCATGTCCTCCTGCATGTGCCGGTACATGAGCGAGTTCGTCGCGAGCTTGATCGACGGCACCGGCTTGCACCCGAAGACCGAGCCGCGTCCCGTCGTGAAGCAGATAAGGTTGCAGCCGCCCGCAACGAGGCCGGTGATCGACACGGGATCGTGCCCCGGCGTGTCCATGAAGACGAAGCCGCGCGTCGTGATGGGCTCGCCGTACTGGAACACGTCCATCATCGGCATCGTGCCGCCCTTCGTGACGCCGCCCAGCGATTTTTCGAACACCGTGGTGATACCGCCCGCCTTGTTGCCCGGCGCCGGGTTGTTGTCCATCGCCTCGATGCCGCGGCAATACCACTCCCACCACTTGTAGCGGTCGATCAGCTTCTTCGCTACGCCCTCGTTGATCGCGCGGCGGATCAGCAGGTGCTCGGCGCCGTAGATCTCCGGCGTCTCCGCCAGCACGCCGGTGCCGCCGTAGCGCACAAGCTCGTCCACCGCCCAGCCCAGCGCCGGGTTCGCCGTGATGCCGGAGTTGCCGTCCGAGCCGCCGCAGTTGGTGCCCAAAATCAATTCCGACAAGGGAACGCTTTCGCGGCGTACGTCGTTGGCTCGCGGCAGCATGTCGGCCACCAATCGGCAGGCGGCCTCGATCGTCTTGGCGGTGCCGCCCACGTCTTGCATGCTCAGCACGCTCGGACGCCCGGCCGCGCCGGCGCGTGAGCCGCCGATCTGTACCAGCTTCTGATCGTCGAGCAGGTAGCCCAGTGAAGCCGTTTCGCAGCCCAGCCCAAT
>JBOHQB010000147.1:0-5943 GCA_050731995.1 Candidatus Rokuibacteriota bacterium | reverse complement strand
CGCGCCTGGAGCCGCCGCTCGGCGAGCGCCCGGTCCACGCGCACCATGGCGATCTTGATCATGTCGCTCGCGGTCCCCTGCACCGGCGCGTTCATCGCCATGCGCTCGGCGGCGTTGCGCGCGACCGGGTTGCCCGACCGGAGATCGGGCAGGTAGCGCCGTCGCCCGAGGAGCGTCGTCACGTACCCCCGCTCGCGCCCCTCGGCGAGCGTCGTGTCGATGAAGGCGCGGACGCTCGGGTGCGTCGCGAAGTAATCGCTGATGTAGCGCTGCGCCTCTCGCTGGTCGATCTTCGTCGCCTGCGAGAGACCGAACGCGCTGACGCCGTAGAGGATCGCGAAGTTGGCCGATTTGGCGATCGTGCGCTGGAGCGGCGTGACGTCCCCCGCCGCCACCTTGAAGACCTCCGAGGCCGTCCGCGTGTGGATGTCTTCGCCGCGGCGGAACGACTCGATGATCGCGGGATCGCCGGAGAGATGCGCGAGGATCCGCAGCTCGATCTGCGAATAGTCCGCCGCCACGAACCGCCAGCCCGCGTGCGGGATGAACGCCGCCCGGATCCGCCGGCCGAGCTCGGTGCGGATCGGGATGTTCATCAGATTCGGGTCCTGCGAGGACAGGCGTCCGGTCGCGGCGACGAGCTGATTGAAGGTCGTGTGGATGCGCCCGGTCGCCGGGTTGACGAGCAGCGGCAGCGCGTCCGCGTACGTCCCCTTGAGCTTGGCGAGCGTCCGGTGCTCGAGGATTTTGGCCGGCAGCGGGTGGCCGACGGCGAGCTCCGTGAGCACGTCGGCGTCCGTCGAGTAGCCGGTCTTCGTCCGTCGGAACGCGGGCAGCTTCAACTTCTCGAACAGGATCTGGCCGAGCTGCTTCGGCGAGGCGATCGTGAACTCCTCGCCCGCGAGCCGGTAGATCTCGCGCGTGAGGTTGTCGAGGTCGCGCTCGAGCTCCTTCGCGAATTCCTCGAGCCGGCCGGGATCGACGCGCACGCCGTGGCGCTCCATGCGCGCGAGCACGGGGACGAGCGGCCGCTCCACCTCGGCGTAGATCGTCCAGAGGTCGCGCTCGCGCAGCTCGGCCGCCGCGTGCTCCCAGTAGCGGCGCGTCCAGCGCGCGCGCGCGCCGAGCGTCGGGCCCGGCTCCGCGGCGTCCGGCTCGGGTCGGGACGGCGGCTCTGCGCCGAAGGCCTCCATGCAGAGGTCCTCGAGGCGGTAGGCGCTGCGCGCCGGATTGAGCAGATAGGCGGCGACCGCGCTGTCGTGGGCAGCGGGCGGCCGGACGGCGCGCGCGAGCCACGCTTCGAGCAGCGGCTTCGCGTCGTGGACGACGACCTCCCGCTCCCCGGCGTCGAGCCCGACCGCGCCCGGCGCCCACCCGGCGCCCGCCTCCGGATGAAAGAGACCGACCGCCACGACGGCGGGATCGGGAGGCTTCGCCTCGCCGCTCCAGTCGAGCGCCACGAGCGCGTCGGCCGGCGTCCGCGCGAGCCACCCGGCAAGCGCGCCGGCGGTCGCGAGCTCGGCGACCGGCCCGGCGCTCGGCGCGGGGCCCGCCGCCGGCAGCTCCTTGAGGAGCCGCGAGAACTCCATCTCGGTCCAGAGCGCGCGGAGCAGGCCCCAGTCGGGCTCGACCCGGCGGAAGGCTTCGAGGTCGAAGACGTGCGGCACGTCGCGGCGCACCACGGCGAGCTCGCGCGAGAGCAGCGCCTCCTTGCGCGCCGCGGCGAGCGTCTCGCGCAGCTTGCCGCCGACGAGCGTGAGGTTCTCGTAGAGCCGGGTGACGGAGCCGAACTGCGCGACGAGCTTCACGGCGGTCTTCTCGCCGACGCCCTTGACGCCGGGGATGTTGTCGATCGTGTCGCCCATGAGCGCGAGCACGTCGGGGATCTGCGCCGGCTCCACGCCCCAGCGCTCGCGCACCTTGGCCTCGTCGTAGACGATGCGCTCGCCGGTACGTCCGAGGACGGAGAGCACGCGCACGCGCGGCCCGACGAGCTGGAGCAGGTCCTTGTCGCCGGTGACGAGCACGACGTCGACGTCGTCGTGACGGAGCGCGTGCTCGACCAGCGTGGCGAGCACGTCGTCGGCCTCGAACCCGGGCACCTCCACGACCGGCGCGCGGAGCGCCTCGAAGAGGCGTCGCACCGCCGGCAGCTGGAGCGCCAGATCGTCGGGCATCGCCACGCGCGTCGCCTTGTACTCGGCGAAGAGCGCGTCGCGGAACGTCGGCCCGGGCGGATCGAGCGCGATCCCGAGGTAGTCGGGCTGCTCCTCGCGCAGGAGCTTCCACAGCATCGAGGAGAGGACGAGCACCGCGTTCGTCGGCACGCCCTTGGATGTCGAGAGGTAGCCGACGGCGTGATACGCGCGGTAGATGTGCGAGTGGCCGTCGACGATGTAGAAGGTCCGGCTCACTGGTCTTCCTGGGGGCCCCGACATGGCCCCCAGACCCCCAGCGCTCGGACGCGCCCCGGCGGAGCCGTGGCGCGCCTCGGAATCCCGAAATGTCTCACCGGAACACCTCGGTGTACGTGCGGCGTACGGCCTCCGTCCGTTCGCGGTACAGCGCGAGGAACGCAGAGCGCGACGGCAGGCCGAGCGCCGTCGCGACGCGCGCGGGCATCGGACCGGCCAGCTCGAGCATATCGGTGGGCCGCGCGCCGAGGAGCCGGAGCGCGAGCGACACGCGGCGGAGAAAACGATGGTCCACCCTCAGCGTCGTGGTCGCGGCGGGGGGCAACGCGCCGACGCGGGCGAGCCCGGCGAGCGCGGCCGCCGTCGCGGGCCGCCGGACCTCCGGATGGCGCGCCCCGTGCACCAGCTGCAGGGCCTGGACCAGGAACTCGACGTCCACCAGGCCGCCGCGCCCGAACTTCACGTGCCGGCGGCCGGGGGTCTCCTTGCCGAGCTCGAGCTCCATGCGCGTGCGCACCTCGACGATCTCCTTGAGCGAGGCGTGCGGCAGCGGCGCGCCGTAGACGAGCCGGCGGAGCGTCGCGCGCACGGGCCGCGCGAGGCCGCGGTCACCGAGCACGAGCCGCGCGCGCGTCAGGCTCTGGCGCTCCCACAGGTCGCCGTGCTCGACATAGTACCGCTCGAGAGCATCGAGCGCGGACGCGAAGCCGCTGCCCTTGCTTCCGGGACGGAGCCGGAGGTCCACGGCAAAGGCCACGCCCGCCGGCGTGATGTCACCGAGATCGCTCGCCAGCCGCTCGACCGCGCCGCTGTAGAACGTGTGCGCGTCCACGGGCTCCGGGCCGTCGGTGCGGCCCTCGCCGGCGCCGGGCTCGCCGAAGGTCACGAAGACGTCGAGGTCGGACCCCGTCGTCAGCTCGCGGCCCCCGAGCTTGCCCAGGCCGACCAGCATCGCGGGGATGAAGGCGCCGTCCGCCCGGCGCGGCACACCGTGACGCTCCGCCTGCGCCATGAGCGCGAGCAGCCAGCCGGCGTCGAGCGTGGCCTCGGCGAGCGCCGTCATCTCGCGCGCGTACCGCTCGATCGAGGTCCGTCCCAGCAGATACCGCCACACGATCGAGAGCTCCCGCGCCTGCTTGATGCGCCGCAGCCGGTCGCGGCGTTCGGCGCGCGCGAGCTCGGGCGCAAACACCGGCGCGAACGCGGCCCGCAGCGACGCGCGCCCCGGTGCGCCGCCGACGAGCTGCGCGTCGGCGAGGGAGGGCAGCAGCTCGGGCTGGGCGATCAGCAGCTGGGTGAGCAGATCGCCGCCCGCGCACAGGTTGACGAGCCCGGCGAGCAGCGGGCCGCCGTCCGCGAGCATTTCGACGTACCCGGCGCGGGGCCCCGCGGCCGCGATGAAGCGCTCGAACTGGTTCAGCGCCTCGTCGGGGTCGGGGCACTTCCAGAGCGCGTCGAGGAGCGACGGCACGAGCCGCTCGAGCGCCGCGCGGAGCGCGCTCGCGTACGGCACGAGGGGGCGGCCCTCCACGATCAAGCGCAGATTCCCGCGCGCGCGCTCCGGATCGGCGAAGCCGGTCGCCGCCAGCGCCATGACGCTCGGCAGCCGGAGCCGCCGCCTCGCGAGAGCGTGCTCCTCGCCGAAGAACCGCTCGAAGGCGCCCCGCACGTCGGCGGTGATCTGCTTGTGGAGCGCGCGGAAGCGCGCGGCCGCGCGCGCGGGGGGCCCGTCGACGCCGAGGCGACGGGCGAGCCGGCCGAGCTCGCGCGCATCCGCGGGCAGCGTGTGGGTCTGGAGCTCGTGGAGCATCTGCAGCCGGTGCTCCACGGTGCGGAGGTGGACGAGTGCGTGCGAGAGCATCCGTCCCAGCTCGGCCGGCAGATAGCCGCGCTCGGTGAGACGGAAGAGGGCCTTCAGCGTGTTGCGCGCGCGCAGCCACGGGTCGTCGCCGCCGTAGAGGAGCTGGAGCGCCTGCACGAGAAATTCCACCTCGCGGATGCCGCCGCGCCCGAGCTTGACGTTGCCGGACGGCCCCGTGTCGCGGCCGGCGAGCTGACGGTCGATCTGGCGCTTCATCTCGCGGATCGCCGGCACGATCTGCGCGTCCACCCCCGGGCGCCAGACGACCTCGGCGACGAGGTCCATGAACCGGGCGCCGACGTTCCGGTCGCCGGCGACCGCGCGCGCCTTGAGCAGCGCCTGCCGCTCCCACAGCTCCGCGCGCTCCGCGTGGTAGGTCCGATAGCCGTCGAGCGAGAGCGCGACGGCGCCCGAGCGTCCCTCGGGGCGCAGCCGGAGGTCCACGCGGAAGAGATAGCCCTCCTCGGTGGCCGACTCCACGATCGCGACGACGTCGCGGGCGACGCGCGCGAAGAACTCTCCGTTCGGGAGTCCGCCGTCGCGGCCGCCGGACGTCTCCCCGTCGACGCCGTACACGAACATCACGTCGATGTCGGACGAGTAGTTCAGCTCCTCGCCGCCGAGCTTGCCCATGCCGATCACCGCGAGCCCGGTCGGCGACCCGGACGCGTCGCGGGGCGTCCCCCAGCGCGCGCGTGCCGCCGCGTCGGCCACCCGCACCGCCTCATCCAGACACGCGTCGGCCAGCCGCGAGAGCTCCTCGGTCGTCACGCCGAGGTCGGCGTCGCCCAGCAGGTCGCGCGCGCCGATCCGGAGCAGGTGCCGGTACTTGAAGCGGCGGAGCGCGTTCACGCGCGCCTCGCGCGCGAGAAACGGCTCGAGCGACCGGGCGAGGTCCGCGGCATAGTCCTCCGCGAGCCAGACGCGCATGGTCGCCGGCTCGAGCAGCCACGCGAGCGTGCTCGGCCGCCGGCGCAGCGCGTCCGCCAGGACCTGGCTCGAGCCGCCCACACGTGCCAGGAGGTGCGCGGCGCCCGGATGCTCGGCCAGCGTGCGGAAGAACACCGCGTGGTCGACCACGGCGGCGTAACGCTCGAGGTTGTTGAGCGCCATGTCGGGGTCGGCGGCGGCCGCGAGCTCGGCGAGCAGTCGCGGAAGCGCGGGTGCCAGCAGCTCGACGTCGCGCGGCGTCGGGGTGAGACCCTCGAGATTCGCCGCCGCGGCGGACGGGTCCGCGAAGCCGAGGCGCCGGAGCAGCCGCGCCCGCTCGCCCGGGGTGCCGGCGCCCGTCAGGAGCGCGACGGGGTCGATGGTCAGACGGCCGACTCGCCCTTCTCGCCCGTGCGGATGCGGATCGACTCGATGAGGGGCAGCACGAAGACCTTGCCGTCCCCGATCGAGCCCGTCTTCGCGGCGCCCGCGATCGTGGCGACGACCTTGTCCACGAGCCCGTCCGGCACGACGACCTCGATCTTCACCTTGGGCAGGAAATCCACCGTGTACTCCGAGCCGCGATAGAGCTCCGTGTGTCCCTTCTGACGGCCGAAACCCCGGACCTCCGTCACCGTCATGCCGACGACCCCCAACTCGGTCAGCGCCTCCTTCACGTCGTCGAGCTTGAACGGTTTGATGATCGCCTCGATCTTCTTCATGGCGTCACACCTCGTC
>JBOHQB010000146.1:0-16404 GCA_050731995.1 Candidatus Rokuibacteriota bacterium | reverse complement strand
ATATCGGGGCCCGCAAGCCCGTCACGAGGAGCGCCACGGCTTCGCCGGGGCGCTGCCGAGCGCGGGGGGGGGCTTGGGGGGCCATATCGGGGCCCCCCATCTAACTGTCGCCGTCCTCGATGCGGTGCATGGTTTCGTCGTCGAGCCCGAAGTAGTGCCCGATCTCGTGCATGACCGTCTCGCGCACCATGTCGATCTTCTCCTGCTCGTCGTACGCGTCCTCCTCGATCGGCCCCTGGTAGATCGTGATCGTGTCAGGCAGCACGTTGCCGTACGAGGCGTCCCGGTGCGTGAGGTCCACGCCCCGGTAGAGGCCGTAGAGCGTGTCGGGCGGCTCGATCTCGAGGTCGGCGAGCGTCTCGGCGTCGGGCCAGCCCTCGACGACGACGGCGACGTTGGCGAGCTTGTCCTTGAACCTTTGCGGTACTCGGCGCAGCGCGCGATCGACGAGCGCCTCGAACTGCCGTCGCGTCATCGGGTGTCGAGGAGCGCCTCGGCTTTGCCGGGGCGCTCCGAGCGCTGGGAGGGTTGGGAGTGCGAAGCCGGGGGCCGTTCGACGGCCGAGGCGAGCCTGAGATGGGGGGCCATGTCGGGGTCCCCCACGTGATTAGAGGCCGCGGACGCGCTCGACGTTCATCACGTCCGGCACCTCACGGATGGCCGTCATGATCCCCTGCAGCTGGCGCAGGTCGGCCACCTCGACGACGAAGTTGTTGATGCCGCGCCGGTCGTCGGTCACGGTGACCTCGGCCTTCGTGATGTTGCCGTTCAGGGAGGAGATCGCGCCCGTGATCTCCGACAGGAGTCCGGGCCGGTCGCGCCCGATGTAGACCGCGATCCGCACGGGCCGGGAGGCGGGCTCCTCCACGTCCCACTCCACGTTGATCAGCCGCTCGCGGTCCAGCACGCTCTTGGCGACCGTCAGGCAGTCGCGCGCGTGCACCGTCAGGCCGCGGCCCCGCGTGATGAAGCCGACGATCTGGTCGCCCGGCAGCGGGTTGCAACAACGCGCGAAGCGGACGAGGAGGTCGTCCACCCCGCGGATACGGACCCCCTGCTCGGCCTTCGGGCGCGTCTCGACCTTCGGCCGCTCCGCGGTCTCCGGCGTGACGCCGGGGGCGAGCTTGTTGAGCAGCTGGTGGACGGACGCCTTGCCGTACCCGATGGCGGCGAGCAGGTCGTCGCTCGTCGCGTACCCGAGGTCGGCGGTGATCTTCCGCAGCTCGTCCCCGCCCAGGAGCGTCGCGGGATTCAGCCGGTACTTGCGCGCCTCGCGCTCGAAGAGCTCGCGCCCGAGCTCGATCGAGCGCGCGCGCTCCTCGATCTTGAGCCATTGGTTGATCTTCGCGCGCGCGCGGGACGATTTGACGATCTTGAGCCAGTCGCGGCTCGGGTGCTGGTTGGGGGACGTGACGATCTCGACGATGTCGCCCTGCTTGAGCGTGTAACGGAGCGGCACGAGCTTGCCGTTGACCTTCGCGCCGACGCAGCGCTCGCCGACCTTGGTGTGGATCGCGTACGCGAAGTCGATGGGCGTCGCCCCGTCCGGCAGCGCCTTGACGTCGCCCTTGGGCGTGAAGACGTAGACCTCGTCGGGGAAGAGGTCCACGCGCACCGTGTCGAGGAACTCGCGCGCGTCCGTCGTCTCCTGCTGCGTCTCGAGGAGCTGGCGGAGCCACACCAGCGACTCGTCGAGCTTGCCTTTCCCCGTCTTCCGCTCCTTGTAGAGCCAGTGGGCCGCGATACCCTCCTCGGCGATCCGGTGCATCTCCAACGTCCGGATCTGGATCTCGACCGGATCACCCTGGGGCCCGATCACGGTCGTGTGGAGCGACTGGTACATGTTGACCTTGGGCATCGCGATGAAGTCCTTGAACCTCCCGGGCACCGGCTTCCACAGGGAATGGATGACGCCCAACGACCCGTAGCAATCCCGCACGGAGCCCGTGACGACCCGCACCGCGGTCAGATCGTAGATCTCGTCGAACTCGCGGCCCTGATCGTGCATCTTCTTCCAGATCGAATAGAAGTGCTTGGGGCGGCCGCGGATCTGCGCCTCGACGCCGACCTCGGAGAGCTTGCGGTCCAGGATCGCGATGACCTGGTTGATATCGTTCTCGCGCTCGAGCCGGCGCTTGGCGACGCGCCGCATGAGGTCCTGGTAGTCCTCGGGACGCAGCGCCCGGAGCGCCAGGTCCTCCAGCTCGGCCTTGACCTTGGCCATGCCGAGCCGGTGCGCGAGCGGCGCGTAGATGTCGAGCGTCTCCTGCCCGATCTTCCGCGCCTTGTCGGGCGGCAGGTAGTCGAGCGTCCGCATGTTGTGGAGCCGGTCGGCGAGCTTGATCATGAGCACGCGCAGGTCGCGCGCCATGGCCACCAGCATCTTGCGGAAGTTCTCGGCCTGCCGCTCCTCGCGCGAGGAGAAGGCGAGCGTGCCGATCTTGGTGACGCCGTCCACGAGGTCGGCGATCTCCCGGCCGAATTCGCGCTCGAGGTCGGCCTTGGTGGTCGGCGTGTCCTCGAGGACATCGTGGAGCAGGCCGGCCGTCACCGTGGTGACGTCCATCTTGAAGTCGACGAGGAGGCGGGCGACCTCGAGGGGGTGCGAGAGGTACGGCTCGCCCGACGCGCGCTGCTGGCCCCGGTGCGAAGCCTCAGAGAACTGGTAGGCGCGCTCGAGTACGGCCAGATCCGCGCCCGGCTGGTACTTCGGAATCTCCTCGACGAGCGTCTCTAGGGGCGTCACGGACGTCTATCCTCTGATTAAGCATATGATTTTACGCCCGCTCAGGCCTTCGCGGCGGCCTTTTTTCCGCGCCCAAGACGCCCTTCGACGTACAGCGTCCAGTCCACCACGAGCGCCGCGGCGACGTAGATGGTGGAGTACGTGCCGGTGATGACCCCCACGAACAGGACGAAGGCGAAATCCTCGAGGGTCCGACCGCCGAAGAAGAGCAAGACCGCCGCGGAGAAGAACACGGTCAGCGAGGTGAGCACGGTCCGCGACAGGGTCTGGTTGACCGCGTCGTTCATCTGCTGGGTGAACGGCTTGCCTTTTGTCGCGAACTTGCCGCGGTTCTCGCGCAGCCGGTCGTAGGCGACGATCGTGTCGTTCACCGAGAAGCCGATGATCGTCAGCAACGCGGCGAGGACTGGCAGCGAGAACTCGCGGCCCGTGAGCGACAGCGCCCCCAGGCAGACCAGCACGTCGTGGAAGACGGCGATGATGGCGGCGACGCCGCCCTTCAGGTCGAAGCGGAGGGCGATGTAGGCCAGGATGCCGACGAGGCTCACGAGCACCGCGGAGACGGCCTGCAGCTGCAGCTCCTTGCCCACTTGGGGGCCGACGAACTCAACGCGTCGGATCTCGAACTTCCCGAGCGCCGTCTCCTGGGTGAGCGCCTCGCGAACCCGCCGCGTCACCTCCTCGGAGGCGACCGCCGTGAGCGGCACGCGGACGATGAACTCCCGCGCGTCGCCGAATTCCTGGATGACGCCCTCGGAGAGTCCGATCCGCCCGAGGCCGGCGCGGATCGTCGCCACGCTCGGCGCCTGCTCGAAGCGCACCTGGACCAGCGTGCCGCCGGTGAAATCGATGTCGTAGTGGAGTCCCCGGGTCGCGAGCGACACGAGCCCGAGCAGCGTGAACGCAGCCGAGACGGCGTACGCCCACTTACGCTTGCCGATGAATTCGTAGGCCGGACTGCGGAAGATCTCGATCATATCGAGACCGCCTCGACCCTCCGGCGTCCCATGTAGAGGAGGTCGAAGAGCAGCCGCGTGAAGAAGTAGGCGGTGAACAGGCTCGCGGCGAGGCCGACGAAGAGCGAGACCGCGAAGCCCTTCACGGGGCCCGTGCCGAAGTTGTAGAGGATCGCCGCCGTCACCATGACCGTCAGGTGCGTGTCGATGATCGTGCGGAGCGCCCGGGAGAAGCCCGCGTCGATCGCCGAGCGCGGCGTCTTCCCCACCCGCAGCTCTTCGCGGATCCGCTCGAAGATCAGGATATTCGTGTCCACGGCCATGCCGATCGTCAGGGCGATGCCGGCGATGCCCGGCAGCGTGAGCGTCGCGCCGAACGCGGCCATGCACGCGAGCAGGAGGAGGAGGTTCAGGACCAGCGCGACGTCGGCGATGAAGCCGGAGAGCCGGTAGTAGAACAGCATGAAGACGGCCACGACGGCCGCGGAGCCGACGATCGCGATCATCCCCTGACGGATCGAGTCGGCGCCGAGCGAGGGCCCGACCGTGCGCTCCTCGAGCGCGGTCACCGGCGCGGGCAGCGCGCCGGCGCGGAGCACGATGGCGAGGTCGCGCGCGTCGTCGTAGGTGAACTGGCCGGTGATCTGCGCGCTGCCCTGCATGATCCGCTCGTTGATGCGGGGCGCGGACTTGACGTTACCGTCCAGGACGATCGCGAGGTGGCGCCCCACGTTCTGGTCGGTGATCTCGCCGAAGATCCGCGCCCCGGTCGCGCTGAACTCGATGGCCACGTACCAGGCCGTCCCGAGATTGGGGTCCTGCCGGACGTCCGCCCGCGTCAGCTCGGCGCCGGTGAGGAGCGTCCGCTTCTGGACGACGTACGGGATCTTGCGCTCCACCTTCGTCTGCGGGTCCACTCGGCGGTCGTAGAGGACCTCGTCGCCCTCGGGGATCCGGCCGGCCGCCGCGTCCTCGGCGGAGACGCGCTCGTCGACGAGCTTGAACTCGAGCAGCGCGGTCTTGCCGATGAGCGCCTTCGCCCGGGCCGGGTCCTGGACCCCGGGCAGCTGGATCAGGATCCGGTCCTCGCCCTGCCGGGTGATCGTGGGCTCGGCGACGCCGAACTGGTCCACGCGGTTGCGGATGGTCTCGACGCCCTGGCGGACGAACAGGTCGGCGAGCTCGCGGACGCGCCGCTCGGACATGGCGAGGGTGAGGCGGCCCGCCCCGGCGTCCTCCGCCTTCCGCTCGAACGTGCCGAGCTCCGAGGCGACCGTCAGCGCGTCGTTCCACGACGCCGTCGACGCCAGCTCGACCACGAACGCCGTGTCGCCCTCGCGCGCCATGCGCTTCACCCCGATCCCCTTGCGCTCGAGCGCGGCCTTGAAGTCCTCGGCTGCGCGGTCGGTCTGCGCGGCGAGCGCTTTGGCCGTGTCCACGCCGAGCACGAGGTGGATGCCGCCCTGCAGGTCGAGGCCGAGGTTGACCGCGGTCGCGGGCGGGTACAGGCACCAGAGGGAGCCGAGCAGGGCGACGGCGACGATGCCGACCCGAACCCCGAGGTTCCTACGCATCCTTGTCGCCCTGGACCTCCACGATGCGCGCCACGGCGGCGCGCTCGAACTCGAGCTTGACCTGGTCCGCGACCCGCAGTGTCACGGCGTGGTCGGAGAGCTGGGTGACGGTGCCGAAGATCCCGCTCGTCGTCACCACGCGATCGCCCCGCTTGAGGGCGCCGAGCATCCGCTCACGCTCCTGCCGCTGCTTCTGCTGCGGTCGAATCATGAGGAAGTAGACGATGGCGAACATGACCGCCATCATGGAGACGAAGCTGTAGAGCTGCCCGCCGCCTCCGTTCATCGCCGCTCAGACCTCCCCGCGCTCGTGCTCGTCGGTGGAATCGGTGGAAACGTCCACGGATGATACCCCATAGCGCGCGAAAAACCGAGCGCGGAAAGCCTCGAACTCGTGCGCCGCGATCGCCGCGCGCATCGCCGCCATGAGATCGAGGAAGAAGCGCACGTTGTGCAGCGACAGGAGCCGGTACGCGAGGAGCTCGTCGCTGACGAAGAGGTGGCGGAGGTAGGCGCGCGAGAAGGTCCGGCACGCGTAGCACGCGCAGTCCCGGGCGAGCGGCTCCGGGTCGCGTGTCCAGCGCGCGTGCTTGATCACGACCGGCCCATCCCAGGTGAAGCACTGGCCGTTGCGCGCGTTGCGCGTGGGCAGCACGCAATCGAACATGTCGACGCCGCGCGCGACCGCCTCGACGAGATCGCCGGGCTTGCCGACGCCCATCAGGTATCGGGGCCGGGCGGACGGCAGGCGCTCCGTCACGAGCCGGGTCAGCTCGTACATCGCGGCCCTGGGCTCGCCGACGGCCATGCCCCCGATCGCGTAGCCGTCCAGGTCGAGCGCCACCGTCTCGTCGGCGGCCCGCGCGCGCAGGTCGGCGTGCGCACCGCCCTGCACGATGCCGAAGAGCGCCTGCGCGGGTACGCCGGTCGCGCGGTGGCGGTCGCGGGCGCGACGCGCCCAGCGCAGCGTGAGCCCCAGCGAGCGCTCGGTCTCTTCGTGGGTCGAGGGGTACGCCAGGCACTCGTCCAGCGGATGGACGATGTCGGCGCCGAGCGCCTGCTGGACCTCGATCACGAGCTCCGGCGACAGGAAGTGAGTCGACCCGTCGACGGGCGAGCGAAATGTCACGCCGTCCTCGGTGATCCGGCGCTGCTTCGCGAGGCTCCACACCTGGAAGCCGCCGGAGTCGGTGAGGATCACGCCGTCCCAGCCCATGAACCGGTGCAGCCCGCCGAGCTCGCGCACCACCTCGTGTCCCGGCCGCAGGAAGAGATGGTAGGTGTTGCCGAGCACGATCTGGGTCCCCGACGCGGCGAGATCGTCCGGCGCCAGGCTCTTGACCGTCGCCCGGGTGCCGACGGGCATGAACACGGGGGTGTCGACGACGCCGTGGCCCGTCGTGAGGCGCCCGCGCCGCGCCGCGCCGTCGGTCGCGAGGACCTCGAATGTCACGCGCGGACGGACTTCACAGGATCAGCGTCGCGTCGCCGTACGAGTAGAAGCGGTAGCCCGCGCGGAGCGCGTGGGCGTACGCCTTGAGGATCAGCTCCTTGCCCGCGAAGGCGGAGACCAGAACGAGCAGCGACGAGCGCGGCAGGTGGAAGTTGGTCACCAGCGCGTCGACGGCGCCGAAGCGGTGCCCGGGCATGATGAACGCGCCGGCGACCCCCTCGAGCGGTGCGACACGCCCATCCGCGCCGATCGCGCTCTCGAGCGCACGGGTCGTGGTCGTGCCCACCGCCACGACGCGCCGCCCCTCGGATCGCGCGCGGCTCACCGCGTCGGCGACGACGGACGGGACCGAGACGCGCTCGGGCGGCAGCGGGTGGTCCTCCACGCGCGGCGCGACGATCGGCCGGAACGTCCCGGGGCCCACGTGGAGCGTGAGCGCGTGGATCTCGACGCCGCGCGCACGGATCCGCTCCAGGAGCGCCGGCGTGAAGTGCAGCCCCGCCGTCGGCGCCGCGACGGATCCGGGCGGCCGCGCGTAGACCGTCTGGTAGCGCTCGGCGTCCGCCGCGGTGGGCGCCGCGAAGCGCCGCACGTACGGTGGCAGCGGCGTGAGTCCGCGCCTCGCCATGAGGTCCTCGAGGGTCCCGTCGGGCCGCTCGACCACACGGACGCCGTCCGCCTCGGTCGCGACGATCCTGACAACGACCTCCCCGGCCCGCAGGTCGACCCCCGGGCGGCAGCGGCGGCCCGGTCGGACGAGCGCGCGCCACCGTTCCGGCGCGAGCGGCTCGAGGAAGAGCAGCTCCACGGGGCGCCCGGCCCCGTCCTCGGCGAGCACGCGCGCCGGAATCACCCGCGACTCGTTGACCACCAGACAGTCGCCGGGCCGGAGCAGGCCGGGCAGGTCGGCGAAGACGTGATCGGCCCACGACTGGCGGTCGCGGTCGATCACGAGGAGCCGTGCGGCGTCGCGCTCCGGCGCCGGTGTCTGGGCGATCGCCCCCGGGGGAAGGTCGTAGTCGAAGTCCGCGAGCTCCACGACCCGCGAGTCTACCCCCTGGGCCCCCGCTCAGCCGATCCTCGAGCCCGGCGTGACCGCCTTGTCCGGGTGGAGCAGGATCACCTCGCCCGACGCGTTGTACGCGCCCAGCACCAGCACCTCGGAGACGAACGGGCCGATCTGCTTGGGCGGAAAATTCACGACCGCCACGACGAGGCGGCCCACGAGGTCGGCGGCGCGGTAGTGCGCGGTGAGCTGGGCGCTCGAGCGCTTGACGCCGAGCCCTCCGAAGTCGATCCAGAGCTTGAGCGCTGGCCGGCGCGCCTCCGGGAAGGGCTGCGCTTCCGTGACGCGGCCGACGCGCATGTCCACCTTCTCGAAATCGGCCCAGGCGATCTCCACGGCCGCTCAGCGCGCGGTGCGCTCGTCGAGCGCGCCGAACGTGGTGCCGGGGTAGTAGAACTCGAGGATCTTGCGCGCCGGATAGCCCTGCTCGGCCATCCCCTTGGCGCCCCACTGGCACATGCCGACGCCGTGGCCGTAGCCGCGGCCGGCGAAGCGCGCCCAGTCGCCGTCCACCGCGACGGCGAAGAGCGTCGACTTGAGCGTGTCGTAGCCGAGCATGCGCCGGAGGTCGTTGCCGCGCACCCGGGCGCTCGTCTGCGTGCCGTGGATGGTCAGCGTCGCGGCGCGCAGCGAGGGCGTGCGCTCGCTCACGTCGATGGCAATGATCGAGCCGACGGCGACGTCGTTGCGCCTCAACACCTGGGCGAGCTCGGCGAGCCTCACGTCGAGGTTCCAGAAGTAGTGCGGTGAGCCCGTCGAGAACTCGCAGCGCACCGGCTTGAGCGCCGGCATGTTTCTCGCCGCGAACACCGAGCGCGGGTCCTCGGTGTAGCCGCCGCTCTCCGTGTGGTAGAAGGCGGGGAACACCTCGCCCTCCCACAGGAGCACCTGCCCCGCCGTGTCGCGCATCGCGTCCCACACGGGCGACGTCGAGGGCACGCGCCCGGCGAACTGCTGGTGCGCCGTCGAGGCGACGATGTGGTACGGCTTGCCCGCGTTGAGCTGGCGGTGATATGCGGCGTAGGTGCGCGCGACGACCGCCTGCGCGCGGAGCGCCTCGGCGGGCCATTTCTCGCCCGCCTCGGCGCGCACCACGCCGACGACGTAGTCCTCGAGCGCGAGCTCGCTGACCACCGCGACGCCGGCGCCGTTTCGGACGATGTCGAGCGGGCCCACGTACTCCCGGCCGTTGAGGCGGATCGGCCGCGCGGAGCGCAGGCGGAAGCCCGGCGCGGCGCGGCCGTCGATCGCGACGCCACCGCCGTCCGCGACGGCGCGCACGACCGCGGTGGTCCAGGGTCCGTTCGCCGGACCGCTCCCACAGCGCACGCACGCGCCGAGGCCGCTGATCTCGATGTCGCTGCCGCGCAGCTCCGCCGCGCGCGTGCTCTCGACGAGCGCCACGCGAATCGTGCCGGAGGTTTGGGCGGTCGCCGCCGTCGCGGTCGCGAGCACGAGCCCGAGCGCCGCGATGGGTCCCCTCATCGCCGACCGAGGACCCACAGGACCAGCGTGAGGATCACGGAGAGGAGGATCGACGTCGCGAGCGGGAAGTAGAAGGTCCAGCTTCCGCGCTGGATCTCGATGTCGCCCGGCAGCCGCCCGAGCCCGGGCACCCGTCCGGCGAGCGTCAGCACGATGCCCGTAGCCGCGAGGACGAGGCCGAGGACGATGAGCACGCGCCCGAGGTCGCTCACTCGAAGAGCCCGCCCTGCGCGCCCGGGGGATTCGCCGGCGGCGTCTTGCCCAGGTGCTGGTACGCGTCGCGGGTGGCGCGGCGTCCCGTCGGCGTACGGACGACGAAGCCGATCTTGAGGAGATAGGGCTCGACCATCTCCGCGAGCGTCTCCGCGTCGTCGTTGATCGTCGCCGCCACCGCCTCGATCCCGACGGGACCGCCGCCGTAGACCTCGACGATCGCGGTGAGGAAGCGTCGATCCAGCCGGTCGAGCCCCCGCGCGTCCACGCCCTCGCTGTCCAGCGCGCGGCGCGCGATCGCCTCGTCGATCGTCGCGTGGCCCGCCACCTGCGCGTGGTCGCGCACGCGGCGCAGCAGACGATTGACGATGCGCGGCGTGCCGCGCGCGCGCCGCGCGACCTCACCGGCGCCGCCCGGGTCGATCCCGGCCTCGAGGATCGAGGCCGACCGCGTGACGATGCGCGCGAGCTCCGCCTCGGAGTAGAAGTCCAGGTGGTGAAAGATCCCGAACCGCTCGCGCAGGGGCGCCGACAGCATCCCGGGGCGCGTCGTCGCGGCGACGAGCGTGAACGGGCGCAGCGAGTACTTGAGCGTCCGCGCGTGGAGACCCTTGTCCACGACGAAGTTGACCGTGAAGTCCTCCATCGCGGGATACAACAGCTCCTCCACGGGCCGGGGCAGCCGGTGGACCTCGTCGATGAACATCACGTCGTTGGTCTCGAGGTTCGTGAGGATGCCCATCAGGTCCGCGCCCCGCTCGATCGCCGGCCCCGACGTCGCGACGAGCTTCGTCCCCATCGCGTTGGCGAGGATGCCGGCGAGCGTCGTCTTGCCGAGGCCTGGGGGACCGTAGAGGAGCACGTGGTCCACGCACTCGCCGCGGAGCTTCGCCGCCTCCACCGACACGCGCAGGCTCGCCACCGCCAGCTCCTGCCCGACGTACTCCTCGAACGTCCGCGGCCGGAGCTGGCGCTCGAACTGCGCCTCCTCGGGCACGGCCACGCGCGAGAGCATCCGCCCCTCGTCGGGCTGGGCCTCGGCGCTCACTTCGGACTCCGCGGGGCCGACTGGCCGCGATAGATCTCGTCGAAGAGCTCCTCGGGCGTGGTGATTCCGGGCCGGCGGCGGAGCGCGTCGGTGATGAGCTGCGACGCCTCGCTGGGCCGGTGGCCGAGCTGCCGGACGAGGACCTCCCACACGAGCTCGCGGAGGCCCTCGGTGTCGTCGGCCCCGACGGCGCGCGGCGCCACGGGCTCGGCGATCGCGCCGTCGCGCGCGAGCGCGAACTTCGCGACCTTGGCCTGCAGCTGGGCGACGATGTTCTTCGCCTTCTGGGGCCCGATCCCCGGCAGTCCCCTCAGATACTTCTCGTCGCCACGCGCGATCGCCGAGGCGAGCTCGGTGACCGGTGCCGCCAGCGCGCGCGCCGCGATCATCGGACCGATGTCCTTCACCGTGATCAGGCGCTCGAAGAACTCCTTGTCGAGGTCGGAAGTGAAGCCGATCAGCACCGGTCGCGGCTGGTCGCGCGTCGCGTGGTAGTAGATCACGAGCGAGAGCTCGGCGGCCTTGTCCCCGCTCTCCGCCAACGTCCCCTCGAGCTGCTGGAGCGCCAGCGGCGGCAGGAACACTTCGTAGCCGACGCCGGAGACCTCGAGGATCACGCGGTCCTCGAGTCGCCGCCGCGGTCGCCCCGTCAGGGTGGAGATCATGATGGCAGTGCGAGCCGAGCCGCGCCGCGCGGCGAGGCGAGCGGTGAGTCTGAAATGGGCCTCACTGGATCCGGCCGCCCAGGCGCGAGAATCCGGTCAGGGCGAGGGCCAGGGCGTCGGCGACGTGCGACGGGCGCGGCGGGCCCGGCAGGCGGAGGAGCCGCTCGACCGAGCGCTGCACCTGCGCCTTCGACGCCGCGCCGTTCACGGCGATGAAGCGCTTGACCTCCGCGGGCGCCAGGTTCAGCACGGTGACGCCGCGCTGGCGGGCGGCGAGGCAGACGACGCCGCGCGCGTGCGCGAGCGCGAGCGCGGCGCGCGGGAAGCGGTACGACGTGTAGAGGTCCTCGAGGGCGACCGTCGAGGGCGCGTGCTCCGCGAGGAGGCCCGCGACGGCATCGTAGATCCGGTGGAGGCGCGCTTCGAGCTCCTCTCCGGCCGCGGTCGCGATGACGCCGCTGGTGACGACGGTGACGCCGGTCGGCCCCGGCTCGATGAGCCCGTAGCCTGTGCCCGCGATGCCGGGGTCGATCCCGAGGACCCGGAGCCTAGGCAGCCGAGATGGCCTCGAGGACCTCGTCGGGGATGTCGTAGTTGGCGTATACGGACTGGACGTCGTCCAACTCCTCCAGCGCCTCGATCAGGCGCACCACGGACGCCGCGTCCTTGCCCTCCACCCGCACCGTGGACTGCGGCACGTACGTCACCTGGGCTTCCACGACCGGCACGCCCGCCTTTTGGAGCGCGTCGCGCACCACCTCCATTTCAGCAGGAGCGGTCGTGATCTCGAAAGCTTTTTCGACGCGGCGCATGTCCGTGGCGCCGGCGTCGAGCGCCTTCGCGAGTAGGTCGTCCTCGCCGATCTTCTCGGCGTCCACGAGGATCAGCCCCTTGCGCTCGAACATCCACGCGACCGCGCCCGAGGAGCCCAGGTTGCTGCCCTGCTTCTCGAAGACGTGGCGGATCTCCGACGCCGTCCGGTTGCGGTTGTCGGTGAGGACGCTGACCATGACGGCCACGCCGCCGGGGGCGTAGCCCTCGTAGGTCACCTCCTCGTAGGACTCGCCGGGCAGCTCGCCCGTGCCCTTCTGGATCGCCCGCTTGATGTTGTCCGCCGGCATGTTCGCTTCCTTGGCGGACTCGATGGCGGCCTTGAGGCGCATGTTCGCCTTGGGATCGCCGCCGCCGTTCTTCGCCGCGACCGTGATCTCGCGGAGGATCTTGCTGAAGAGCTTGCCGCGCTGCACGTCCGCCTTGCCCTTCTTGCGCTTGATCTGCGACCACCGGGAATGCCCTGACATCGCCCGCTCCCCCCTAGGCTTGGATCGCCGCCTTCAGCCGCTTCACCCGCTCGAGGCGCCGCTCGCGCCGCACCAGCGCCGCCTCCCAGCGCCGCCGCTCGCCGGCCGTGCCGGGCGTGAACGAGCGGCAGGGACGCGGGCGGAGGTCCGGCCCGAGATGGACGAAGGTGAGGTACGCGGTGCACGCGTGCCGGACCTCGCCCGACCACGGCTGCTCGGCGAGGACCTTCACGCCGACCTCGAGCGACGAGGTGCCGACGTGGTTGAGCCCAGCCTTGAACGTCACCACCTCGTGCGTGAGGATCGGCGAGTAGAAGTCCATCGCGTCGAGGCACGCCGTCATCACGAATCCCTTGCAGTAGCGCATGGACAGGATGCCGCCCGCCTCGTCGAGCTGCATCAGCATCTTGCCCGGGAACATCATGCTGCCGAAGAGCGCGTCCTCGGGCAGCACCGAGCGCACCGACTCGAACCGCCACTGGAACTCCTGGTCGGCGGCGGTCTCGATGTCGGCGACGCGCAGCGATTGCTCGGCGAAGCGCGCCAGGCGCGCGACACGGCGGCCGCGCGCGGCCGCGACCAGCTCGGCCTCGACCGCGTCGCACGGCTCGACTTTCGCCGCGACCGGCCGGGGGCGGCCGTCCTCGCCGATGTGTACGAAGACGAGGTGCGAGTTGAGCGTCACCGAGCGCTCCCCGGTCGCGACGTCCTCGCCCCAGACGCGCACGCCGACCTCGAGCGACGAGGTGCCGACGTACTCGACCTGGGCGCGCAGGATCGCGATCTGGCCGACACTGACGGGATGCAGGAAGTCGATGTCGTCCATCGCCCCGAGCACGACGGAGCCCCGCGCCACGCGCGCCGCGGCCATCGTGCCGGCCTGGGTGATCCACTGCATCATGCGACCGCCGTGGATCTGGCCGGGCGCCCCGGCATGCTCGGGGAACACCCACTGGATCACTTCGGTCACGGTGTCGGCGATGGACGGCATGTGGCTTCCTGAGTATCCCCGACGCGAGGCACCCGCGCAACGACGCGGGCGCTACGGGATCTGGCTCGGCCCGCCCTCGACGCTCACTGGGGCGAGCCGGTGAAAGCCGGTCGGATGCAGACGAAGCCCGCGGACCTCGGGGCGGGCCGCCGCCCAGATGAGCCTCACGTAGAGCGGCACCCACGGCATCTCCTCCGCGAGGAGCGCCTGGGCGCGCTGGTAGAGGCGTGCCCGCTCGGGACGGAACGACAGCTGGCTGGCGCGGATCAGCACGTCGTCGAGGCGTGGATTCCGGTAGAAGGAAAAGTTGCGCACGCGCGGCCCGCGCTGGGCCCCCTCGCTCGTGGAGAGCGGGTACAGGAGCAGGTGCGGATCGCCGCCGACGGCGCTCGTCTCGACGATGGCGAGGTCGTGCTCGCCCGCCTGGAGCGCCCCGCGCGCGGCGTCGGGCGGCTCGAGCCGCGATACTACGCTCATCCCCGCTTCGGCCAGGAGCGTCTGCACCGCCGCGGCGAGGTGCGGCAGGTCGACCGGCGCCGTATCGGCGGGAACGAGCAGCGTGGGTGCCGCGCCCTTGGGCCAGCCGCCGTCTGCGAGGTGCGCGCGGGCCGCGTCCTTCGAGCCGCCGAGGATCGGCGGTCCCTCGCGGCGGGCCCAGACCGCCGGCGGCAGAAACGCGGACAGGGCGACCGCGGCGTCGCCGAGGGCCGCGTTGAGCGTCGCGGGATCGAGCGCGGCCGCGACGGCCCGGCGGACCTTCTTGCGCGAGAACGGCTCCTTCTCGGTCTGGAACGCGAGAAGACCGACGCGGAGCCCGGGCACGGACACGGCGCCGGCGGTCCGGCGTGGGGCCCCGGCGGGAAACCAGAGGTCGAGCGCGCGCGCGGCGAGATCGCGCTCGGCCTGATCGTCGGTCTCGACGTTGACAAAGACGATCCGGTCCACCCGCGGCGGGCCGCCCCACGACGTCGCGACGGACTCGAGGGCGAGGCGCCCCGCGCCGGCGTCCGCGAGGCGGAAGGGCCCCGTGCCGACGAGACGGCCGCCGTCCCCCGGCCGGATCACGGCGAGCCCCGGGTGCGCGAGGACCGTGAGCAGCGGCGCGTACGGCTGCAGCAGCAGGAACTGCACCGTGCGCGCCCCCGCGGCGCGCACCTCGCGCACGACGCCCGGCGATCCGCGGAGGAGCGCGGGCCAGACGACGGAGTCGCCGGTCCGGTGGCGCTCGAAGCTCGCGACCACGTCCGGCACGGTCAGCGGGGCGCCGTCATGAAATCTCACGCCCTCGCGCAGCTCGAACGCCCACACGAGGCCGTCGCGCGACATGCTCCAGCGCGTCGCGAGGGCGGGCTCGACGTCGGTCGACCCCTCCCGGTAGGCCACCAGCGTGTCAAAGACCTGGCGGGCGATGAGCGGGACCGTGCCCTCGAGCGCCGTGGCGGGATCGAGCGTCGCCGGAAGGCCGGGCACGCCGACGCGCAGCTCGCGCCGCCCCTGCCCGAGGGTCCCCGTCGCGGTGACGGCGAGCGTCACCGCAAAGACGAGAAGTGTCAGGATGTGATTCGCGCGTGCCTGCCGGACGCGCATCGCGCTCTCTATATACGTGGAACCCGCCGCAGGCGCCACCCGTTTTCCGGGCAAGATGGCGAAACGGGCGCGCACGGTCTCCGTAAATCAGCGTCGAACCTTGACTTTCTTTTTTCGGGCCGCCTATACTCCATTCGACGGCGGAGCGATGCTCGGACACGAGCGGCGCACGAGGGGACACGACAGAAGGGATGGGCTATGAAGGAGTTCGACAAGAAGAATAGCCCGAGCCGTGAAGGCTTCTCCAAGTTCCTGCCCGCCTCCATGTCCGACGCCAGCACCCGCCGCCGCCTGACCGAGTACGAGATCCAGGTGCAAGATCTGCAGGCCTACGTCCGCTCGCTCGAGGCCGAGACGGTGCACCTCCGCAAGAAGCTCGAGGACACGCCGAAGGACTTCATGGTCCTCGAGAACAAGCTGCGCGAGGCAAACCGCCAGCTCGTGCAGGCGTTCAACCAGAACGAGAAGCTCGTCAACGCCCTCTACGAGGCGCGCGAGCAGATCACCTCGCTGAAGGAAGAGGTCGACAAGCTCTGCGCGCCGCCGTCGACATACGGCGTGTATCTCTCGCCGAACGAGGACGGCACGCTCAACATCCTGGCGCAGGGGCGCAAGGTGAAGGTCAACCTGCATCCCTCGATCAAGGTGGAGGCGCTCAAGCCCGGCCAGGAGCTGATCCTCAACGAGGGGCTCAACGTGGTCGAGGCCGCGGGCTACGAGATCCAGGGCGACGTGGTCATCCTGAAGGAGCAGCTCGACCCCGAGCGCGCCGTGGTCACGCTGCGCGCCGACGAGGAGAAGGTCGGTATCATCGCCGATCCGCTGCGCACGGTGCGGCTCAAGATCGGCGACCACATCCTGATGGACGGAAAGTCCGGGTACCTGCTCGAGAAGCTCCCGAAGAGCGAGGTCGAGGACCTCACGCTCGAGGAAGTGCCCGACATCGGCTACGACGACATCGGCGGCCTCGGCACGCAGATCGAGTCGATCAAAGACGCGGTCGAGATGCCGTACCTCTACGCCGACTACTACAAGGAGCACAAGCTCACGCCGCCGAAGGGCGTGCTGCTCTACGGGCCGCCCGGCTGCGGCAAGACCATGATCGCCAAGGCGGTCGCGAACAACCTCGCCGAGAGGGTCTCGGAGAAGCGCGGCGAAAAGATCAAGGGCTTCTTCCTGAACATCAAGGGGCCGGAGCTCCTCAACAAGTACGTCGGCGAGACCGAGCGGAAGATCCGCGAGATCTTCCAGAAGGCCAAGGAGAAGGCCGCCGAGGACGTGCCGGTCGTCGTGTTCTTCGACGAGATGGACGCGCTCTT
>JBOHQB010000145.1:0-9016 GCA_050731995.1 Candidatus Rokuibacteriota bacterium | reverse complement strand
GGCTGATCGGACGCCCGACCCGGCGACCAACACGACCAGAACGACCGAGCTGGCGAGCGTCGCGGCCACGGCCGCCACAGTCAGTAAGCACCTGAGCATCGCGATCCTCCCTCGCGCGGACTACGTCATGAACAGGCCCGTAAGGGCCGAGCGCGACTCGACGCGGGTCTCGAGGGAGCGGTCTAGATCAGGAGCGAGGCGTACAGCAGAAAGCGTGGCGGCCGATGCAGGACAGGGTGTTCGCGGTTCGACGGCGGCAAATCTCCGATCGACGGCAACCAAGGCTCGACCCGTACCGCGGCGACAACGACGGGGACCAGCGGCGTGGACTGGAGCTTGACGGCATCACAAGAGGCGGCATGGATGGCTTCGTCGCCGTCATCGTGCGCATCGGCGGCGGGTATCGCGCAGACGTGGCCGACAAACACGAGCACGCACGCGAGGAGCAGCGTCCATCGCAGTCCGGTTTGACGACGCGCGGAATGCATTGGGCGCGACGATACACGTCCGCGTCAGGGGTGTCAAGGATCCTTCGCCCCTGAGCCGGGAACGCCAACTCACATTTCGTGCGTGTGGGTGGGCAGACCGTTGTGCGAGTGCTGGCCGATCGTGTGGTGCCGCTCTCCACCCTGTCCGTCGGGGTCAACATGGACCATGACGCTGCCGAGGTGCGGCAGATGATGAAGAAGCTGGTGGCGCACCTCCTTCGCGACCTCGTGCCCCTCGGTGACCGACAGACCGCCAGGCACCGTCACGTTGACGTCGGCGTGCAGGCGATGCCCGATCCACCGCGCCCGAGCGTCCGTGACCTCTTCGACCCGAGCGACGTGGCTGGCCGCGTGCGCGATGGTGCGAATGATCTCGGGGTCCGCGCCATCGAGCATGCGCTCGAGAATCGAGCGTGCCGACTGCCAGACCACGACGAAGATCGCCACCGAGATGAGGAGGCCGACGACCGGGTCGGCCCACGAGTAGCCGGCCCACACGCCCACCGCCCCGCCGAGGACCGCGAGGCTTGTCCACCCGTCCACGCGGGCGTGGTACCCGTCGGCAATCAGCGCGGCGCTGCCGATCTGTCGGCCCACCCGGATGCGGAAGCTCGCCACCCCCTCGTTACCGACGAACCCGACGATGGACGCGAGCATCACGGCCCACAGCAGCTCGACAGGCTGCGGATGGAGGAGCCGTCGGATGGTCTCGTAGGCCGCGACGACAGCGCTCGCCGCAATCGTGACGACGATCGCCAGCCCGGCCAGGTCCTCCACCCGGCCGAGGCCGTAGGTGAACCGCCGAGTCGCGCCACGCCGGACGAGCACGAAGGCGATACCAAGAGGGATCGCCGTGGCAGCATCCGAAAAATTGTGGATCGTGTCGGCGAGCAGCGCCACGCTGCCGGAGAGCGCAACGACCACGGCTTGCAGGAGGGCGGTCGCCAGAAGCACGACGAAGGACCACGTCAGCGCCGACAGGCCCCGGGCCGTGGTCGCAAGCAAAGGGTCGACCACGCCGTGCGTATGGCCGTGTCCGTGGGGGTGTCTGTGAGAGTGATCGTCGTGCATCTATCGATCCGCGAAGACTTCCGCAGCCAGTACTCTGGGGTCCTTGCAGCGAGCGTTGCGCGTCATCCGGAGCATCCGCGCGTCGCGGAACCCGGCCGCCCGGAATTCGTCGAGGAAGGCGCCGCCTTCCTTGGCGCCCGCGATTCAGGCAAACCAGGCCGTCTCGTCGAACTCACCCGTGTCGGAGGCAGCCTCCCGCGCGATCAGCTCTGCCGCGTACGCCCTTCCGCCTGGGCGCACGACCCGCGTCAGCTCGCGGAAGATCTCGGTACGGGCCGGGTTCAGGTTGAAGATCCCGTTCACGAGCGCGACATCGATCGACCCGCCCGCGAGAGGCAGCCGCTCCGCGTCCGCGCGGAACAGCGTGACCGCGATGGCGGCCTCGGCCGTCGCCTCATGGGCTCGTGCGAGCATCGCCTCGCTGAAATCGACCCCGATCACGTGTCCACCCGCTCCCACGCGTCGCGCCGCGATCAGGCTGTCGAGACCCGCACCGCATCCGAGATCCAGCACGCGTGCGCCGGCCGGGATTTCGGCGAAGACGGAGAGGTTGGAGACTCCTGCAAACGCGTCCACCGAGATCGCCGGCAAAGTGTCCAGGAGGGCCGGCGGGTATCCGAGACCCTCGGCGAGGACCCGACCGACGGGAAATGCGTGCTTGTCCAGTGGATGTTCCGCGGCGGCGGAATAGGCGGATCGAACGGCATCCCGGAGCCGCTGCGCTCGCCCGGGCGTGAGGTCGACACCGCCAGACATCTGTGATGACGATAGCAACGACCGGGAAACATCGTCAACAACTATGGGAGTTCGGCCGGCGAACCGCGCGTCCGGCAGAGGTCAGTCACGACAGCAGGTGCGTCCACGCACGGTCTGCACGCCTTCCCATGCGATCAGTGGCACCATGACCAGCCCGGCGATCGGATCTGCCCACCACCAGCCGAGCCACGCGTTGAGGCCGAGCCCGGCCAGCAGAATCGCCGAGAGGTAAGCGCAGAACTGCGTCTGTCGCGTCTCGGCCTCGAGCGCGCCGCTATTCAGACGATGGGCAACGCGCCGTTTGAAGCGCACGAGGATCGGCATGACAATCAACGACAGCATGGCGAGCACGATGCCCACGGCCGAGGGCTCCGCCGCTCTCGCCTCAACCAGTTCAGTCACCGCATCGTACAGGACGTAGATCGCGAGGAGCAGGAAGCAGATTCCGACGATCCGCGTGGCCAGCCGCTCAGACGCTTCTCGCCTCGACTCGTCCGCGTCATGCCGCAGCCGCCACAGAGCCGCGAGGCTGCTCGTGACCTCAATAGCGGAATCGAGCCCGAATCCCACGAGCGCGATGCTTCCGGCCATGACACCGGCACCGAACGCCACTACGCACTCCACCGAGTTCCACGCGATCGTGACGTACTGGAGGCGGCGGCCGTCTCGGGCCGTGCGAGCTCGCTGATGGCCGACGGCGACTGCTTGCACGGGCCCATGATGCCACACAGAGGACAAGCGCGGAGCTCGGCCAGGTCCCTGTGAAAGGCGCGCCGTTCGATCTTGACGACATCCGGAGAGTCGGGCCCGTTCAGGCTACTCAGCCAGAAACACAAGGCCCCCGGGATCGTCGTGATCTCGGGGGCTTGTGTTGGTTGCGGGGGCTGGATTTGAACCAGCGACCTTTGGGTTATGAGCGCGGGAAGGGCTACAGCGGTCACCCTCTGATCTGTGCGCCGCCGTCGATCTCGCGCTCAGTCGACGAAGCTCAACCTGAAACGAGTCGTGCCAGCTCGTCCGCGAGCCGCGGCTTCTGCACCTTGCCTGTCGGCGTGCGCGGAAACTCGCCGTCCTTCCGGAACACGACGCGCGCGGGAACTTTGTAGCTCGCGAGGCTCTCGCGGCAGAACGCGACGAGGGCTTCCGCGCTCGTCGTCGCGCGCTCGTGGAGCTCGATCGCCGCCACGACGAGCTCGCCTTTGTCGCGGTCGGGCACGCCGACGACGAACGCCTGCTTGACGTCGGGATGAGTCAGGAGCACGCCCTCGACCTCGAGCGGCGCGACGTTGACACCTCCGGTCTTGATCATCTCCTTGAGCCGTCCGCGAAATCGCACGCGCCCGTCGGCGCCGATGAGCCCGAAATCGCCTGTCATAAAGTAGCCGTCCGCGTCGAATGCGGCGCGCGTCTGCTCCGGATCACGGTAGTAGCCTGACGTGACGTAGCCCTTGACGCGGAACTCGCCCACCTCGCCGGCCGGAACCGATCGACTGGCTGCGGGATCGACGACGCGGATGGCCATGCCGGGAAGCGGCGCGCCCTGCGTCGTCAAGCGCAGTTCGAGCGAATCGTGCGCGTCGGTGACCGCGCAGTTCCCATACGTCTCGGTCGAGCCGTACACGTTGCAGAGCTCACGCGTGGCGACGGCGTCCATCGTCATCGCGATGTCATCCGGGTGTCCGATCGTGAGACCCGTGCGCATGGTGGCGAGCCGGCGACTCGGCCGGTCTGGATGCTCGAGCATCGCGCGCGCCATGTTCGTCATCCCGTAGTAGACGCTGCAGCGCTCGTCGTCCATGAGCGCGAGCGCCTCGCCGGGCTCGAAGCTCTCCTGCAGCACGATCGCGCCGCCGTGAGTCATGATGGCGGGCAGCGCGTTCGCGCAACCGAACGACCAGAAGAGGGGAACGGCGAGCCAGAGCCGGTCGGTGTCGCCGAGATGCTGACGCTCGCCGATCGCGAAGCCGTTCTCGATCACACCGCGGTGCGCGAGCATCACGCCCTTCGGCGCCGCCGTCGAGCCTGACGTGTAGAGGATGTAACAGACGTCGTCCGGCGCCACCGCCCGCTGCGCGGCCGCGACGGCCGATTCCCTGACCTCCGTCGCTCGTGCCATGAGATCCCCGAGTCGGTAAACACCATCGTGGCGCCGGTCGTCGACGCAGGCGACGGCGCGCAGCTCCGGGAAGCGATCGCTCCGCGTCGATGTGGGCGCGGCGCGACCCAGCTCCGGGACGAGATCGCGAATGGCGGCGAGATAGTCGTGGCCGCGGAACGTCTCGGCGGTGATGATCGCCGCCGGCCGCGCCTGGTCGAGCGTCCACGCGATCTCGCGCGGCGTGGAGAACGTGCTGATGCCGACGGTGATCGCGCCGACCTTGCCGGCGGCGAACGCCGCAATGAGCCACTCGGGGCGATTCGCGAGCAGCACCGCGACGCGGTCGCCTCGACGCACGCCGACGGCGAGGAGCGCGCGCGCCAGCTCGTGGGCACGCGCCCTGAGCGCCGCGTAGGTGAATCGCTGGTCGCGACACACAACCGCGTCGGCGTCCGGACGCGCCGTCGCCATCTCGTCGAGCAGATCGCCGAGCGTGCAGCTTCGTGGTGGCATCGTCGACGCTCAGATCCCCAGGTAGGCTTTCTTCACTCCTTCGTCGCGCAGGAGTTCCTGCGCCTTGCCCTGCATCACGAGGCTGCCGGTTTCCAGCACGTAGCCGTACTGCGCCAGCGTGAGCGCGAGCATGGCGTTCTGCTCCACCAGGATGATGGAGACGTCGAGCGCATTGATCTGCCGGATGATCTTGCCGATCTCCGCCGTCATGATCGGCGAGAGTCCCATGGACGGCTCGTCCAGCAGCAGCAGCTTCGGCCGGGTCATCAGCGCGCGGGCGATCGCCAGCATCTGCTGCTCGCCGCCCGAGAGCGAGCCCGCCAGCTGTCGGCCGCGCTCGCGCAAGATGGGAAAGTGCTCGTAGATCATTTGAAGCGTGGACGCGACGTCGGCCCTGTTCGATCGGAGGTACGCGCCGATCTTGAGGTTCTCGAGGACCGTCATCTTCGGGAACAGCCGGCGGCCCTCCGGCACGTGGGCGATGCCGAGACGCACGATGTCGTGGGGGGCGAGCCCGATCAGTGACGTGTTCTCGAATCGCGCGTCGCCGCCGCTGGGTCGGACCAGGCCCGTCAACGCGCGAAGGCTCGTCGTCTTGCCCGCGCCGTTGCCTCCGATCAGGCTGACGATCGCGCCGGCGGAGACCTGGAAGGAGATCCCTTTGACCGCCTCCACGCTGCCGTAGTGGACGCGGAGGTCCTTAACCTCGAGCATGCTCGAGCCCCGCGCCGAGATAGGCCTCGATCACCTTCGCGTTCGTGCTCACCTCGGCGGGCGTCCCTTCGGCCAGCTTCTGGCCGAAGTTCAGCACGACGATGCGCTCGCAGGTCCCCATGACCGCCTTCATGTTGTGCTCGACCAGCAGGATGGTCGTGCCGCGGTCGCGGATGGTCTTGACCAGCGCCATCACGCGGCCGCTCTCCTCCAGGTTCATCCCGGTGACCGGCTCGTCCAGCAGCAAGAGCCGGGGCCGGGCGGCCAGCGCCATCGCGATGCCCAGCACGCGCTGGTGCCCGTGCGGCAGGTTTCGCGCCAGCTGGTCGGCGTGCATCGACAGCCCGGCGAAGTCCAGCACCTCGCGGCTCCGGGCCTCCTCTTCGGGTGGGTACGTCCGGCGGCTCAACAACACCTGCCCCAGGCCCTTCTTGCTGTGCAGGTGCAGGCCGAGCAGGACGTTCTCCAGCACCGTCATCTCCTGGAACAGCGTGGTGAGCTGGAAGGTGCGCACGAGCCCGCGCCTGACGACCTGATGCGGTCTGAGCCGGGTGATGTCCTCGCCGTCGAACCGGATGGTGCCGGCCGTCGGCCGGATGAATCCGGACAGCAGATTGAAACAGGTCGTCTTGCCCGCCCCGTTCGGGCCGATCAGGCCGACGATCTCGCCCTCGGAGACGGTGAGATCGACACCGTCGACGGCGGCGAGTCCCCCGAAGTACCTGGTGAGGCCCTGCGTTCCGAGCAGGAGCCGGGCGCTCATGCCGCCGGGCTCGGGCTCGGCGCCGAGGCGGTCTTCCACCACCGGAGCCCGGCCAGCTTGCCCGGCAACGTGATGAGCCCGCCGGGCAGGAACAGGATCGTCAGGAGCATGACGATGGAAAAGAAGATCGTCTCGTACGGGCTGCCCCGGAACGGCTCGGAGAGCAGTGACAGGAAGGCGGCGCCGACGATCGGGCCCGCGAAATGCCCGCGGCCCCCGACGAAGTTGTACACGAGGATGTTCGTCGCCAGCAGGAAGCCGAACTCCGGCGGGAAGAGGAAGCGAATGAAGTGCGCGTAGAACGCGCCGGCCACGCCGGCGAACAAGCAGCCGAGCGTGAACGCCAGCAGCTTGTAGTTGGCGATGTTGACGCCGAGCGACTGCGCGAGGTTGTCGGCCATGCCGATGCTCTTCCAGACGAGGCCGAGGCGGCTCCTCTCCAGCTTGTAGAGAATGACGAGGACGATCAGCATCAGGACGAGCGCCAGGTAGTACTGACTCGCCCTCGTGGCCAGCGTCGTTCCCAGGATATTCGGCTTGGGGACTCCGCTCAGGCCGGCATTGCCACGGGTCAGCGGCACCCAGATCGAGGCGATGAGGCGAACCGCCTCGACGAAGGCCACCGTGACCATGGCGAAGTACACGCCCCGCAGCCTCAGTGATGGATAGCCGATGGCCGCCCCGACGACCGCGGCCAGGACCGCCCCACCGAGGAGCGAGAGCTCGAACGGAACAGCGAGGTTCTTCGCCAGGAGCGCGGAGGTGTACGCCCCGATGCACATGAACGCCGAGTGCCCGATGTTGAGCTGGCCGCAGGAGAGCGAGGGCCGGAGACTGGCGGCCAAGATGACGTTGGTGAACACCAGGGCGAAGAGATAGACGTAGTAGTCTCCGCCCACGAACGGCAGCGCCAGCAGGAGCGCCACGATGACGATCAGGACGGCCGCGGCGCGAGCGCTACGGGGCATGGCCGAAGAGTCCGGTCGGTCGGAAGAGCAACAGGAGGATGATGAAGACGAAGCTCAGGAGAAACGCCGGCTCGGCGCCGAGGGCGGTGGCGACGATGGAGTCGATGAGACCCAAGATGAGCCCGCCCAGGATGGCGCCCGGGATGCTGCCGAGCCCGCCCAGGATGATGATGATGAACGCCTTCAGGAGCGGCTGTTCCCCCATCATCGGGTCGAGCTTGAAGATCGGCGCGATGAGCGCGCCGGCCGCCGCGGCGAGCGCGAAGCCGATGGCGAAGGCGAGGCCGTTGATCACGTTCACGTTGATGCCCTGCAGCGCCGCCGCCTCCTTGTCTTGCTCGATCGCGCGCATGGCCGCGCCCATCCGGGTCTTGTTGATGAACACGTAGAGCCCGACCACCAGCACGCCCGCGATGGGAATGATCATCAGGCGCTCGACGGAAATCATCACGCCGAGCACGTTTCGCGTCCCCGAAAAGACCGGCGGCACGTGCTTGTCCAGGGTGCCGAAGACAGGATAGCCGGCCGCCTGCAGCAGCGTGGTGAGGGCCAGGAGCGCCACCAGCGTCGGCTCGATGCCTCCCTTGATGGGCCGGTAGATCGAGCGCTCGACGAGATACCCGAACGCGCCCAGCACGAGCATCGCGACCACGAAGGCCGCGAAGTACGGCGCCCCCCACTGGAAGAAGACGTAGTAGATGACGAACGCGCCGAGCATGTAGACCGCCCCGTGCGCGAAGTTGATGATGTGCATCATGCCGAACATGAGCGTGAGCCCGAGGGCCATCAGGATGTAGATGGAGCCGATGCTGAGGCCGATGACCGTGCTCTGGACGAGGAGGGCCGGGGACATCTGAAGGGAGGGGGCCTCGAAAGGCCCCCTATATCCTCAGATCAGTTGTGCGGCGGACGGAGCTGCACCACGAGGTGCGCGATCCCGTCTTTCACCTCGGAGAAGGGCATGGCGTAGATGATCTGGTTGCCGATGCCGTAATAGTCCTTGCCGCCGAAGTGCGCCTTGCCCCAGAGGTTCTCGAACTCGACCGTGCTCAGCGCCTCGGCGATCTTCTTCGGGTCGAGGCTCTGGGCCTTCTTCACCGCGGCCACGAAGGCGAAGGCCGGATTGACGAAGTCGATGCTGGTCGCGTTCCATTCGCCGTGCTTCTTGGTGTAGCGCGCTTGCCAGCTCTTGACCTTCTCCGGCAGGGGGGTCTGCACATAGCCGTGGACCCACGTGCCCTCGACGTTCTCCTTCCCGGCGATGCCCGCCACCACCGAGGTGTCCATCTGGCCGATGTGGATGAAGCGGCCCTTGAAGCCCAGCACGCGGGCCTGCTTGATGATCAGGCCGACGCTGCCCGCCGGCGAGGCGAGCACGCTGATGATGTCCGGCTTCTGGGCGAGGACGCGCAGGAGCACCGGATTGAAGTCGGTCGTGGTGCGCTCGAAGAACTCCTTCGACACGACCTCGTAGCCGAGCTTCTGGACGTAGGCGGTCTCGACCTTGATCGACCACCAGCCGGTGTCGTCGTTCGGCGAGAGCGTGGCGAGGCGCTTGATCTGCGGATGCTTCTCCTTGATCCACTTCCAGAACACCGTCGTCTCCGGTGGAGACGGGAAGGCGTGGAAGGTGAGGGGGTTCTTC
>JBOHQB010000144.1:0-3213 GCA_050731995.1 Candidatus Rokuibacteriota bacterium | reverse complement strand
CTGGAACTGGGACGACCGGGCGACGCCGCCCACCCTGGCTGAGGGCAAGGCCAGAACGTCCGGCGCCGTACTCGGCGGGCTCGATCAGTGGCGGACGCTGCTGGACGGGACGGCGGACGCGGCGGCCGAGGAAGCCGAGGACGCGGTCAGTCAGACCAGCGGCATCGGCCTGATCGTGGCACCCGGATGTGTCCTACCAATAAACACTCCGGACGCCACGGTCGCCGCCGTGGTACGGGCCTTGGGGGGCCCGCTCAAGCCAATCCCCGGTCTCAGAGACTAGCGAGCGTTCGGGCGCCGATTTTGCCTTTGGGAGCGGGCTTTCGCGTCGAAGCGGCTCTGAAACCGCTCGAAAGCCGCGATCCCCGATCCGGTCGCCGCTGCGAGAACGGCGGCTCCTGTGAGTACGAGCCAGTCCATACGCATGAGAACCAGCACGGGGCGTGCCAGAGTCGCGGTATCGAAAAATCGCGGGATTGCACGACTCCCGGTCCTCGCGCTGACGAGAATGTCACCAGTCCTTGACCACTTCTGGCGGCGATTTGCCCGGTCACCCGGGGCGACTCTGCTGGGGCGAGACTACTTGGCGACGTTGAACCGGAAGTGGCAGATCTCGCCGTCCCGGACGAGGTAGTCCTTCCCCTCCAGGCGAAGCTGCCCGCGCGACCGGAGCTCGGCGAAGGAGCCCTCCACCGCGATCAGCTCCTCATAGCCGTTCACCTCCGCCCGGATGAAGCCCCGGGCGATGTCCGAGTGGACCGACCCGGCCGCGTCCAGGGCCCGGGTGCCATCCGGAATCGGCCACGCCCGCACCTCGTCCTCGCCCAACGTGAAGAAAGAGATGAGCCCGAGCAGCGCGAAGCACTCGCGGAGCACCCGGCGGATGGCGGGCTCGGCCAGCCCCAGGTCGGCGAGGAACGCCACCTGCTCTTCGCCCTCCAGCCGGGCGATCTCCGCCTCGATCACGGCAGACACCCAGCCCACCCGCGTCCGCTGGCGGGCCGCGATCGCCTCGAGGCCGTACGCGCTCGCGACCACTTCTCCCTGGGCGACCGCCTTCTCTTCCAGGTTCACGATGTGGAAGATCGGCTTCTGGCTGAGGAAGGTGAACCCGCGGACCAGCCGGGCGTCCTCGGCCTCGAGCTCGACGGCGCGCAGCGGTGTCTCCGCCTCGAGCGTCGTCTTCAGCCGGCCCAGCAGGGCCTGCTCGCGGACCTCGGCGTCCTTCCGCTGCTTCTTGATCGACGCCTCGAGGCGCGCGAGGCGCCCCTCGACGACGCCCAGGTCCGCGAGCATGAGCTCGGTCTCGAGGTCGAGGATGTCGCGCCGCGGGTCGGGCGCGCCGAGCGCGGCGTCCGGAAAAGCCCGAACGACGTGCAGCAGCGCGTCGGCGTTGCGGAACTCCTTGGCCTCGAGGAGCGCCCGCTCGCCCTTCGTGATGCCGGCCAGATCCACCACCTCGAAGGTCGCGTACGTCGTTTTCTTCGGCTTGAAGATCGCGCTCAGGCGGTCCACGCGCGCGTCGGGGACGCGCGCAACGCCGGTGTGGAGCTCCGCGCGGCCCGTGTCGTACCGCGCGGTGGCCACGCTCGAGCCCGTGAGGAGATTGAACAGAGTCGTCTTGCCGCTCTTGGGCAGTCCCACCAGACCGATCTTCATGGAATCGATTATAGTGGACGTCTCCCATGGCGCAGGCACCGCGCCGGACTGTGGACCTGGCTGGCCCGTCGCTCGCGCTGCTCGTCTCGATCCTGTGGGGCGCCAATCCCGCGGCGATCAAGCTCGGGCTCGAGGACGCGCCCCCCATCCGGCTCGCGTGGATGCGCTTCCTCCTCGGCGGTGGCGTGATCCTTCTCTGGGCGTGGACCACCGGACGGCTGCGCGGATTCGCGATCGCCCGGGGAGAGTGGCGGCCGCTCGTCGTGCTCAGCCTGATCTTCACGGCGCAGATCGTGTCGATGAACATCGGCACGGCGCTCACGAGCGCCGCCCACGCCGCGGTCGCGCTGAACCTGTACGCGGTGCATACCGTCGTGCTCGCACACTTCCTGATCCCCGGCGACCGCCTCACATGGACGCGCCTGGCGGGCGTGCTGGTCGCCTACGGCGGCGTGGTGACGCTCGTCGGTCGCGACATGGCGACCGGGGCCGGCGGGGCCGCCGCCGGGGCCACCCTGGTCGGCGACGTCGTGATGCTCCTGTCGGGGCTCCTGCTGGCGGAGCGGACGGTGTACCTGGCGCGCATGGTCAGGACGTTCGAGCCGGTGAGGCTGCTGCTCTCGCAGGCGGCGATCGGCACCGGCATCTTCGTAATCCTCTCCGGGTGGCTCGAGCCCGAGCCGACCCGCTGGACCGTCTCCCTGGGCGCCTCGATCGTCTACCAGGGTGTCGTGATCGCCGGCTTCAACTTCGTCGTCAATCTGTGGCTCCTGCGGCGGTACATGCCGAGCGCCCTGGCCGCGATCTTCCTCACCCAGCCGATATTCGGCGTCCTGGCCGCGGCGGTCGTGACCGGTGACCGGCTGACACCCGAGCTCCTGGTCGCCAGCCTCGCCGTGGCCGTCGGAATCGGGTTGACCACCAGATAAGAGGGCTGAGTGGGGGCGCCAGCGTATAATCCCCGGGCATGCCGACCCGGCCCTCGAAGGTGCTCGAGGTGGTGCCGAATCCGCACCCAGACCGCGACTACGAAGTCGCGATGAACATTCCGGAATTCACCTGTCTGTGCCCGCTCACGGGCCAGCCCGATTTCGCGACGATCCGGCTCCGGTACGTCCCGGACGAGCACCTGCTGGAGCTCAAGTCGGTCAAGACGTACATCTGGTCCTACCGGGACCAGGGCGTCTTCCACGAGGACGTCACGAACCGCATCCTCAACGACGTCGTCGCCGCCGCCCGGCCGCGCTGGGCCGAGGTCGTCGGCGATTTCAACGTCCGCGGCGGGATCGAGACCGAGGTCCGCGCGGCGTACGGCAAGCGTCCGCCCCTGGAGTAACGAGTGCCGACGGATCCGACCCCTTCTCACCCGAGCGGACACCGCCGTCTCCTCGCCGCGCTGCTGGTCGTGACGCTGCTCCTGGCGGCGTTTCCGCGCTCCGGCGACGCGCAGACGACCGAGGCGGACCTGTACGTCGCGCAGGCGATCCTGGAATTCGACGACAAGCACTACGAGCAGGCGCTGGTCAATCTGCGCCGCGCCCTCGAGATCGAGCC
>JBOHQB010000143.1:0-1677 GCA_050731995.1 Candidatus Rokuibacteriota bacterium | reverse complement strand
AGCGCCTGGAGGCGATCACGCATCCGGCCATCCGCGAGCGCTTCGCGGAGCGGCTGGCCGAGCTCGAGGCGCGCGGCTTCGACGGCCTCGTCTTCTTCGACGCGGCGGTGATCGTCGAGTCGGGCGGCTACAAGACGCTCGACCGGCTCGTCGTGGTCCTCACCGACGAGGCGACCGAGCTCGCGCGGGTCATGGCGCGCGAGTGCATCGACCGCGACGCGGCGCTCATGAGGATCCGGAGCCAGATGCCGGTCGCCGACAAAGCGCGGCTCGCGGACTACGTCATCGACAACAGCGGCGACCGCGCCGCCACCGAGGCGCAGGTCCGCCGGGTCTACGCCGCGCTCCTGGCCGAGCATCGGGCGCGTGACCGGCGGTAGGCGGCGCGCGCTCGGCCAGCACTTCCTGCGCGACGCCGGGATCGCCCGCGCGATCGTGGATCTGGCGGCGCCCGTCCCAGCCGACCTCGTCGTCGAGATCGGCCCCGGCGAGGGCGCGCTCACCGCGGAGCTCGCGCGCCGGGCCGGGCGCGTGGTGGCGCTCGAAGTCGACGCGGGGCTCGCCGCGCGGCTGCGCGCGCGGCTGCCCGGGGTGGACGTGCTCGAGGCCGACGCCCGGACGTGGGACTACGGCGCGGTGGCGCGGCCGGCGCAGGGCCGCGTGCTCGTCGTCGGCAACCTGCCGTACAGCGTCTCGAAGCCGATCGTGGCCTCGCTCGTCGCCGCCCGTCGCGCGCTCGATCTCGCGGTGCTCATGCTGCAGCGCGAGGTCGCCGAGCGGCTGGCCGCGGCGCCGGGCGGCAAGACGTACGGCGCGCTCTCGGTCCTGACGCAGATATACGCCGACGTGCGCGTGGCGCTGCGGGTGCCGCCCGGCGCCTTCCGGCCGCCCCCGAAGGTCGAGTCCACCGTCATCGTGCTGGCGCCGCTTGCGGCGCCGCGCTTTCCGCTGGGCGACGAGCGGAGGTTTCAGGCGGTGGTCCGCGCCGCCTTCGGTCAGCGCCGAAAGGCGCTCGCCAACGCGCTGGCGGCGGGGCTCGGGCTGCCGCTCGGGGTGACTCGGGAGGCGACCACAAGGGCTGGGGTGGAGCCCGGCCGGCGGGCCGAGACGCTTCATTTAAATGAGTTCGTCCGGCTGGCCGCCTCCTTATGATCGAAGGATGCGGCGCGGCATCGTTCTGGCCGCCGTCATCTGTGTCGTCGCGGTGCTCGTCGCCACCGCGCTGATCACCCTCGTCGCGTTCCCGTGGGGCCACCAGCGTCCGCCCACGAGCGAGACGACGCCGACGCCCGCCATCCCGACCGCTGCTGCGCCGCCCTCACCCCGCGTGACCGACGTGGCGATCAAGCCCGGCGACACGCTGGCGGGCGCGCTCCGTCGCGGCGGCTTCAGCCCGCGGCAGGCCGAGGAGGTGAGCGCGGCGCTCGTCCGCGCGGGCGCGAACCTCCGGCGCCTGAACCCCCGCGACGCGCTGAGCGTGACGTGGGCCGGGGACGGGGTACCGGCCGCGCTCGAGTGGGCGCCGAGCGCGTGGCTGCAGTGGGCGGCGCGGCCCGCGTCGTCGGGACGGGACGGCTGGGAGGTCCGCCGGGTGCGGACCGAGCCCGACGTCCGCGTCGAGGCGGTGCGCGGGCGTGTGACGCGCTCGCTCTTCCAGGCGATGGAGGAGGCGGGCGA
>JBOHQB010000142.1:0-1922 GCA_050731995.1 Candidatus Rokuibacteriota bacterium | reverse complement strand
GCTGCGGGCCCTCACCGACCGCGCGGACCCCGACCTGCGCCGGCTCGGCGCGCTGGGGCTGGGCGAGCGCGGCACGATGGCCGATGTGCCCGCACTCGCCGGCGCGCTGCGCGACCCCGACGGGGTCGTGCGCGCCCTCGCCGAGCGCGCGCTCTGGGCGGTCTGGAGCCGCTCGGGCGACGCGGACGTCGACCGGCTGTTCCAGCGCGGCCTCGCGGAGATGCGCCACGGCGAGGCCGAGACGGCCGCGCGGACCTTCGGCGAAGTCATCCGGCGCCGCCCGGAGTTCGCGGAAGGATGGAACAAGCGCGCCACCGTCTACTACCTGTTCGGCGAGTACGGCAAGTCGCTCGCCGACTGCGACGAGGTCATGAAGCGCAACGCCTTCCACTTCGGCGCGCTCAGCGGCTACGGGTTGATCTATCTCAAGCTCGACCAGCCCGCACGCGCGCTCGAGTACTTCGAGCGCGCGCTGGACGTCAATCCGAATCTCGACCAGGTCCGGGAGACGATCGAGGTGCTCCGCGCCCTGCTCCTCCAGCGCCGCAAGGACACGATATGATCCGGGTCAACAAACACGCACGAGGAGGCACCGGTGATCGACGCGCTCAGGAAAATCACGAGTCCGACCGTCGCCAACGCGATCGAGACATTCAACGTCCGCCCGCGGAATCAAGGAAACATGTCGTCCGAGATCAAGACGCTCTTCCCCGAGATGGGGCCGCTCGTCGGCTACGCCGTCACCGCCGTCATCCGGGCCGAGCCGGCGCCTCTCCAGGGCCACCGGGCGTCGACGTTCGGGTGGTGGGACTATGTGCTCTCGATCCCGGCGCCGCGCGTGATCGTCGTTCACGACCTCGACGAGCCCCGCGGCCAGGGCGCCCAGTGGGGCGAGGTACAGGCCAACATCCACAGGGCGCTCGGGTGCGCCGGCGCGCTGACGGACGGCTCGGTCCGCGACCTCGACGAGGTGAAGGCGCTCGGCTTCCAGTTCGCGGCCGCGCACGTGTCGGTCTCGCACGCCTACGTCCACATGGTGGACTTCGGCCTGCCGGTGAAGGTCGGGGGCCTCTGGGTCAAGCCGGGCGATCTGGTCCACTGCGACCAGCACGGCGCCGTCACCATCCCGCTCGAGATCGCCGACCGGATCCCCGAGGCGGTCACGAAGCTCGAGGCCGACGAGCGCCAGATCATCTCGCTCTGCCAGGCGCGCGACTTCTCCGCCGACCGGCTCAAGGAGCTCTACACGAAGATCCGGCCGGGGACGTACTAGGAGCCGCGCATGGAGCAGATCAAGTCCAACGGAATCTCGCTCGCCGTCCGCGACCGCGGGGGCCGGGGGCCGGCGATCTTCGCCATCCACGGGCTCACGTCCAACCACACCGTCTGGGACCCGCTCGCCGACATGCTCGGCGACCGCCACCGCCTCGTCGCGTACGACCTGCGCGGCCGGGGCGACAGCGACAAGCCGGCGACGGGCTACCACCTGGCATCCCACGCCGGCGACCTCCGTGGCCTGCTCGACCACTACGGCATCGAGCGGGCGATCGTCATGGGGCACTCGCTCGGCGCCCACATCGCCGTGCAGTTCGCCACGCTCTACCCGGAGCGCGTCAGGAAGCTCGTCCTCTTCGACGGCGGCCTCGACGTGCGCGCCGAGATCCTCGACTCGCTCCAGCCGGCGATCGCGCGCCTCGGCGTCGAGTTCCCCTCGCTCGAGGGGTTCCTCGCGATGCTCCGGGCGCTGCCGATGTTCGCGGGCCGCTGGAACCCCTATCTGGAACGCCACTACACCTACGACGTCGAGCCGGGCCCCGGCGGCGGCGTCCGCTCCAAGGTCGCCAGGCACGCCATCGAGGAGGAAGTGGCAAACCTCGCGCGGGCGCGGATCTGGGTCTGGCATCACCAGATCAAGGCGCCGA
>JBOHQB010000141.1:0-14096 GCA_050731995.1 Candidatus Rokuibacteriota bacterium | reverse complement strand
CCGGCTCGAGCCGGAGTCCCTGGGGAAGTTCCAGAAGGTCCTCGAGTACAACGCGCGTCACCGGCGGTACACCGGCCTCATCCTGACCGGGGCGGAGATCACCCTCCGTCGCGATCTGCCCGATCTGGCCCGACAGGCCCGGCAGCACGGCTTCGAGCACGTTCGCATCCAGACCCACGGCATGCGGCTGGCCACCGAGAGCTACTGCCGGGAGCTGCTCGACGCCGGGGTCGATGAGTTCTTCGTCAGCGTCACTGCGCCGAACGCCGAGACCGCCGACGCCATCACCACGATCGAGGGATCGTTCGACAAGGCGATGCGCGGACTCGAGAACCTCGACGCGTACGACCACGTATCGCTGCTCACCAACACGGTCGTCACCGTGAACAGCTACCGGTATCTGCCCGGCATCGTCGAGCGGCTGAAGCACCTGAAACGGATGGTCCAGCACGAGTTCTGGGTGTTCTGGCCGATGAAGGAGCACGACGAGAAGAACCTGGCCGCGTCGAACCTCGACGTGCTGCCGTTCTTGAAGGACGCGATCGCAAAGTGCCGGCAGTACGACCGCGGGGTGGTCGTCAAGAACTTCCCGCACTGCCTGCTCGGCGAGGACGGCGACGCGCTCGACAACTCACAGCCGAGGCTGCTGATCGATCCCTCGTTCTGGAACGAGTTCAACCGCAACGGCTTCTACCAGTGCGTCCATCGCGCCCAGTGCAGCTCGACGAAGTGCCTGGGGCTGCCGACCGCCTACGCCGAGAAGTACGGCTGGCACGCCGACGTCCTGGTGCCGATCCGCTGACCCAACGTTCCCGGACCTCGTCACGTCATCCGTTGCTTCTCGGCGAAGCGGGCGATGATCATCAGGGCCAGCCGACGCCAGGCGGCCGCCGACGCCGATCGCGGGCCCTTCGAGCGCATGCCTCTCCGATTCATGAACAGCGGGTGCGGAAGCTTCAGGCAACGGTACCGGTGCCAAACCCGGAGGTAGTAGTCGAAGTCCTCGCCCGCATCGAGCCGAACGTCGAACCGGGTATGTCGTGCCACTGCCCCTCGCACGAAGTGGCCCATCTGGAGGGAGAGTGCCGGATCCATCCGGAGCACGTCGTCGACGGTCCGGATCGGTACATCTTGGCCCGCGCGAATGTGGGGACGGGTCGCGTTCTTCTTGAGCTCGTAGATCGAGCCCCAGATGGCATCGTACCGATCGACGTGATCCTCGACCCGCGCAAACGCATCCTCGACCAGCACATCGTCGGCATCGAGAAAGAAGAGCCAGTCCGCGCCTTCCCGCACGGCTTTCGCCACGGCGGCGTTGCGCGCCACCGAACGTCCCAGGGCGCCACGAGTGTCGTCGACTGCGAGGTGGACGATCTCGGAAAAAGGCCCTCGGGAATGGGCCATGCCCTGTTCGACGGACCTTCGACAGTCGTCGAACAGCCGGCTGTGGCCAGGGCCGATCGGTGTGATGACGGTGCACTTCATCGTGACTGTGTCGACCGAGTTCTCATCATGGCCTTGTCGCCCGGGGCCACGAACTCGCGCGGCGAGACGGGGGAGGCACCATGACACGCGTCACCGGACTCGGACGGCGTGCGGTTGCGGACCGCGCTGGTGTTCATGGCGCGCGCATTATCCTACGCCCTGGCCGCGGGGGCGGAGTGCTCCGGCTTTCCGGGCGAGCATAAAGAGCCGACTCGACCAGATCTCGCCGTGGTGGAGCACTTCGAGGAAGTCGGCGTTCTCGTGCGCCGGCTTGTAAAGCTTGAACGCTCGCATCGGACCCAGCGTCGCTGCGGAGACGAGCGGGTCAATCCACGTCGTCTTCGGGTCCATAAAGTGCGCCAGGCCCGCCCAGTGCTCCATTTGTGCCCGGCTCAGGAAGAAGCACGCCGCATGAGGATTGTTCGGTCGTCGAAAGATGATCTCCCAGGTGCGCGCTCACGATCTCGGCGGCGTCGCTCACGTCCTGGAACTCGGCGCTGGCTTCGCGAGCGAACTCCATGTCGATATAGAGCTTCGTCGGCAGCGGGGTCTCGGCGGTCGCGGCGCGAAGCTCGTAGCGGTTCGGCATCAGAACGCTGGTGTCGCCGGCGATCCGCGAGAACCAGCGGAGCTTGTCGAACAGCCACGGATCGTTGACGACGATGTCGTCCTCCAGGAAACAGAAGTAGTCGTAGCGTGGCAGACCGTCCTTCAAGACGGCCCGACACTCGAAGCCCAGGAACAGGGGGGCGGCACTGGTCGGGACGTGCTGGTAGAGCGAGCGCGGAAACGAGATCGAGCCCAACAGATGATCATCGTGCGAGGTGCAGACGACGATCTCGGCAGAGTAGTCCTCCCGTGTGTTCGCGAAGATCGGCGCGGCCTTCCCGAAATCGGCACCGAGATGCGGTCGACGGAAGAAGCCGTGAAGACTCTGGAGCGAGCGCTCGAGGGGCGAGATCCGTGGCCCAGGATCCTTTCGGAGCGAGGCGAGGCCCATGGGATTCTCGTCCGTCGCCCGATAGTAGTGGTCGAGGACGAAGAGGATGCGCACCGCGAAGGCTTGTTCAGGAGCGCGCGCGCCGCCCCGCAACGCGCAGATGTGGGGCGATCAGGCGGTACGCGCCCTCGACGCGGCGAACATGCGGCAGGACGCCGGGGAGGGCCGGACGCGGGGCCGTCTTCCGCCTGATCGTCTTCGCCATGAACGCGGAGCTATCGTACGCCGACCGAACGATCTCCGCCAACGACGGCTTGGTCGCCGAGCCCTGCCGGGCTGGCTCAGTGGGCTGAGCGGGCACCGAGAGCTTGGAGAACGCGCTCCATCACGCTTTCCCAGTCATCCAGGCGCGGCTGTCGGAAGAGCCGGACGCTCGGGTACCACGGGCTGTCCTCCCGGTCGAGCAGCCACCGCCAGTCGGGTACGAAGGGCAACAGGATCCACGTCGGCGTGCCGAGCGCCGCGGCGAGGTGGGCCGTCGTGTTGTCGATCGTCACGACGAGATCACAGGCCGTGATCAGCGCCGCCAGCCCATCGATGTCGGCGTAGTTGTCGACGTCCTCCAGATGCGCAATCGTTACGTTCCATCGCCGCGTGACGCTCTCGCGCTCCTCGAGCGTCTCGCCGTACTGGAGGTCGACGTACCGGACGCCCGGCAGCGTCAACAGCCTCTCCCAGCGGGCCAGGGGGATCGTCCGCTTGACGCCTGACTCGCGGTTCTTCGTGATCCACGAGATGCCGACGCGGAACGAGCCGTCGTCGAGACGTCGGCGCAGCGCGTCTCTTCGCGCGGGATCGGGCTGCAGGTAGGCGGCGGACCCTGCGAAGTCGGACAGGGACCGCCGGAGATACCGACCGGTCGATCCCATGGGAATGGTCCAGTCGATCGGCTCCGCCCGCACGACCTGCTCGTGGTCGATGACCTCCACAGCGGGGAACGATCGCTGGAAGAGGGTGACCAGGCGCGGATCGACCTGGAGCACGAGGTGATCCGCCATCCGCGACAGGTCACCGACCATGCCGGCGAAGAAGATGTTGTCGCCCAGACCCTGCTCGCTCCAGCCGAGCAACCGGCCCGTCACGCGCTGGCCTGGCCACACGGCATACGTGGTGTAGCGCTTCGGCCGGGCGTTCTTGATCCCCCAGCGCCACTCGTACTGCTCCCAGCCACGCGGGAAGTCACCGAGGAGCAGGCGGCAGATGCCTTCGTTCCAGTGCGCCTCGGCGTACTCCGGGTTGATCGTCAGGGCGTCGGCGTAGCTCGTCAGCGCCTCGTCGATGCGACGGAGTCTCACCAGCACGCTACCGCGATTCGTGTGGGCCTCGGCGTAGTGGGGCCGGACGGCGATCGCCCACTCGTAGCTCGCCACGGCGGCGTCGAGGTGGCCCATCTCGGTCAGCGCCTTGCCGGTGTTGTAGTGCGCCTCCGCATAGTCGGGTCTGATCGCGGTGGCGCGGGCATAGCTGGCCAGCGCGTCGTCGAAGCGGCCGAGGTCCAGCAGCGCGTTCCCGCGATTCGAGTAGGCCTCGGCGTAGTCCGGGCTGACCGCGACCGCGCGGTCGTAGCTCGCCAGGGCCTCGTCCGGCCGCCCCAGCGCCATCAACGCATTCCCCCGACCGTTCCAGGCGTCGGCGCGATCGGGCTCGATGGCAGTCGCGCGATCGAAGCTTCCCAGCGCGTCCTCGAACCGCTCGAGCTCCTTGAACAGGGCCGCGCGCGCGAAATGCGCCGGCGTGTAGCCGGGCTTGATGGCGATGGCCTGGTCGTAGCTGGCCAGGGCCTCGTCGAAGCGCCCGAGCTCTCGCAGGGCGTTGCCACGATTGTAGGGAGCTTCCACGTACGTGGGGTCGAGCGAGATCGCCGTGTCGTAGCTGGCGAGGGCTTCATCGAGGCGACTCAGCCCCTTGAGCGCGTTGCCGAGATGGGAATACGCCGGCGCGGACCGGTGTCGTCCGAGCGATTGCTCGATGAGCCGGCACGCCTCCTCGTAGCCTCCTCGCTGCGCGTGGGCGACACCCAGGTAATGCAAGGCGTGCGGATGATCCGGCTCCTGCTCCAGGATCGACCGGTAAAGCCGCTCGGCCTCGGCGACATTCCCGGTCCGGTGCGCGAGGAGTGCCTTCTCGAGCGCGTCGCGGAGCTCGAGGCTACTTCGTCGTGCCATTCGATTCCGGTCGAGCGTCGGCAAGCGGCCGCAGGCTCTGGCCGCCGACGAGCACCTTCGCGCCGGCGCCGTGTGCGGCCAGCGCCGCGGGCGCGTCGTCGATGGACGAGGGCGCCGGGTACTCGAACGGGTCCATATTCAGAGCGCGAGGGCCTTTTGCCACTGCGGCCCCGTCGCCTCGATCGTGTGGTGCTCCCTGACCCACCGGCGCGCGCGCTGGGCCAGCGTCGTTCGGAGCGACGGGCCGGCGATCAGGCGCTCGAGCGCCACGCGCCACGCGGATGCCGTGTTCGGCACTTTCAGCGTGACATCGTCCGGCATCTCGCGATACGGGCCGACGTCCGAGACGATCATCGGGATGCCCAGCGCCGCCGTCTCGAGCGCCTTCAGCATGCTGCGCGATTCGTTCCAGGGATGCTCGGCCAGCGGAACGACGAAGACGTCGAGCCCGAGCCGGGCGAGCCGGCGATAGTGCACGAGCGGCGGCATCAGGCGCGGATCGCGCTCGACCCGCGGCTCCGTCGTTGCCCAGAGAGGCGTCTCGCCCGCGACGACGAACGTCACCTGCGGATCGCCGGCGAACAGCGCGCGCATCGGCGCTTCGAGGATCGCCGTGTCGCCGTGGTGCCCGGTCCAGCCGCTCCATCCGACGCGCGTCGCGCGTCCGGGGCGTGGCGACGGTGGTGGCGGCATCACGGCCAGATCGACGCCATTCGGCACGACGCTGACGTCCGGGTTGAACCGCGTGACGATGTTGCGAATCGGTAACGTGGTGACGACGAGACCGTCGGCGGCCGTGAGCAACCGCTCGAGTGACAGGAGCGAATCGAGGTGAGGCCCGCGGGGATGCCACGGGCTCGTGTGCCAGTAGTCGTCGTCGATGCCGATGAGGACCCGGTGGCCACGCGCCTGGAGCGTGTCGATGAGGTACTGGTCGTGCGGAAAGGGATAGAAGTGCCACGTGCACGGAGGGCCCGCAGCCCGAGCTTCGAGCGCCTCCATCGCGCTCGAAGCGCTGAACTGCGGGGACGGATGGGGCAGCAGGGCGACGTCCAAGCCGTGAGCGGCCAGCCAGCGCCGTGGCATCTCGCCACGGACCCACTCGCCGGGGGGCGCAACGAGAACGATGTGCCGATCCCGGTCACCGGTCGCCGCGTCCGCGGCCATCGCGTGACGAGCCTAGCACGGCGGCGCGCTGCGCGCTCGACCCGCGGCTGGGAATGTCGCCGAGGCCGAGCGGCTTTACCGGTCGATTCTGGGGCAGGAGCCGGATCATCCGACGGCCCATGCGGCAAAGTACGGCTGGCACGCGGCGGAGCTCGTCCCCATTCGTGAGGCGACGGTCCACCCCCGATAGAGGCGGAGCGTCGGTCGCGGCCGCACCGGCAGGGCCCCGGTCCCTGACGCGCGACGAGGCGTTTCCGGGAACTCTCTCCCGAACATTCCGACGGAGGGCTCCCGGTGATAGTATCGTGGGACTCAAGGGAGGTCATATGGCAGACGAGCGTGGACGCGAGGCTGCGGCTGAGCGAGAGCGGACGACTCAAGCGCAGCTCACCATCAAGTGGGACGACTCCAACATGAAGAGCTCGTACTCGAATGTGTGCAACGTCGCGAGCACGCGCGAGGAAGTCGTCCTGCTCTTCGGCATCAACCAGGCGTGGCACGCCGGCCAGAAGGAAGTGACGGTACAGCTCACCGACCGACTCATCCTGAGTCCATTCGCCGCCAAGCGGCTGTCGACGCTGCTTGCCAATGTGTTGCGCGAACACGAAGCGCGCTTCGGCGCTGTTCCGGTCGAGGGCGCGCGGACGGACGCGCCGGCGGCTTCGTAAGAGCCTCCTCTGGTCGAAGTCCACCGCCCGATCAACCTCCCGCCGCTGAGCGGCGCCGACCTCAAGGAGTCGTCCTCCGACGTCTCCTTCTGGCGCGAGTTCAGCGAGGCGGCGACTCCCGAGGCCTTCTATCGCAGCTGGCTAGGGCTCCAGTGCGGGGTGATCCCGGGCGTCGGCCGGGGAGTCGTGGTCGTGGCTTCTCCGACGACGGGCAAGTTTGCCCCGGCGGCGTTCTGGCCTGAAGGGTCGCGTGCCGCGGCGCATCTGGCCGAGGCTGCGGAACGCGCGCTTGCCGAGCGCCGCGGCGTCGTCCTGAAACGCGAGGGGGGCGGTGAACCGTCGGCTCCGGATCGCGAGCGCTACGACGTCGCGTATCCCATTCAGGCGAACGGGAAGGTGCATGGTGTCGTCGCGCTCGACATCGCGCCCCGACCGCAGCCGGAGCTGGAGGGGGTCCTGCGCCAGCTCCAGTGGGGAGCCGGCTGGCTCGAGGTGCTCGTGCATCGCCTCGGTGCCGCGCGACTGGAGCCGGGGAGCGTCGAGGCCTCGAGGCAGCGATTGCAGATGGTCCTGGAACTGGTCGCCAGCGGCCTCGGCCACGAGCAGTTCTACGGGGCGGCAACGACCTTCGTCACCATGCTGGCGACGCGACTCGCGTGCGATCAGGTGAGCGTCGGCTTCCTGAAACGCGGCCGGATGCACGTGCAGGCGGTCTCGCACACGGCGAACTTCACCAAGCAGACGAACCTGATCCGCGCCATCGGATCCGCCATGGACGAGGCGTTCGACCAGCGCGCGACGGTCGTCTATCCGCAGCGGTCCGACACCGAGGCGCGCGTGACCCGGGCCCACGCCGAGCTCGCAAAAGAGTCCGACGCCGGCGCGATCTGCACGGTGCTGCTGGCCGAGGGGCCCCGGGTCGTGGGTGCGCTGACGCTGGAGCGGCCCGCCGATCGCCGGTTCGATCCGGTGACGGTGGAGTTCTGCGAGGTGCTCGCCGCGGTCGCCGGGCCGGTGCTGGAGGTCCAGCGCCGGGACGATCGCTGGCTGGCGGCGAAGGCGATCGACGCCGGCCGGCGGCAGCTCGACCACCTCATCGGCCCGCGGCACACGGCGCTCAAGCTCGCCGTGGCGGGAGCGGCGGGGCTGGTCCTGTTTCTCGGGTTCGCCAAGGGCGACTACCGGGTGTCGGCTCGGAGCGTGATGGAGGCGAGCTCACGAATCGCCGCGGTCGCGCCCTTCAGCGGGTATCTGCGGGAAGCGCCCGTCCGCGCCGGCGACGTGGTTCACCAGGGCCAGGTACTCGCCGCTCTCGACGACCGCGAGCTGCGGCTCGAGCGGGCCAGGTGGCAGAGCCAGCTGGACCAGGTGACGAGGCAGCGTGACCAGGCGCGCGCCCGAGGTGATGCCGCCTCGGTCCAGATCGCCGGCGCCCAGGTCGACCAGGCCCGGGCACAGCTTGCCCTGACCGAAGATCACCTGTCCCGGACCCTGGTCGTGGCGCCGTTCGCCGGCAGTGTCGTGAGCGGAGACCTGAGTCAATCGCTCGGCGCCCCGATCGAGCGCGGCCAGGTCTTGTTCGAGGTCGCGCCGCTGGCTGCCTACCGCGTCGTGCTCGAGGTCGACGAGCGGGAGATCACTGACGTCGCGGTCGGGCAGCGCGGTCACCTGCTTCTCACGGCGTGGCCTTCCGACCAGGTGCCGTTCACGGTCGAGAGGATCACGCCGGTCTCGACGGCGCGTGAGGGGCGCAACTACTTCAGGGTGGAGGCGAAGCTCGACCGGGCACCGGAGCGTCTCCGGCCGGGAATGGAGGGCGTCGGCAAGATCGTGACCGGTCGCCGCCCGCTCGTCTGGATCTGGACCCGGCAAGCCATCGACTGGGTCCGGCTCAAGTTGTGGGCGTGGCTGCCATAACGCGATCGTGACCCAGCCGCTCTTCAGCAGCTCCTGGTACCGCGTGGCGGAGCTCCAGCCGCGACTACGGAGCCACGCGCAGATCCATCGCCATCAGTACCGGGGCCAGACGTGGTACGTGCTTGAGGACCGGGCCGGCCAGCGGTTCCATCGGTTCACTCCGCAGGCCCATCTGCTGATCGGGCTCATGGACGGACGTCGAACGGTGCAGGAGCTCTGGGAAACGGCCTGTGAGCGCCTGGGCGACGACGGTCCGACACAGGACGAGGTCATCCAGCTCCTCAGCCAGCTCCACGCGAGCGATGTGCTCCAGTCCGACGTGCCCCCCGACGCCGCGGAGCTGCTGGACCGGTACGAGCGCCAGCAGCGGAGGCGGTGGCTCGCACGCCTGTCCGGCTTCTTCTCGTGGCGGTTCCGGCTCCTCGACCCGGAGCGATTTCTCAGGGCGACGGTATCGTACGTCCGGCCGTGCATCGGCTGGACCGGCGCCGTTGTCTGGCTTGCGGTCGTCGTCCCGGCGATCGCCCTGGTGGCCGTGCACTGGACGGATCTCACGAGCGACATCGTGGACAGACTGCTCTCGGCGCAGACCCTGGTCACCTTCTGGCTCCTCTTCCCGCTGGTCAAGACAGTGCACGAGCTCGGTCACGCGTACACCACGAAGGCATTCGGCGGCGAGGTCCACGACATGGGGTTCATGCTCCTAGTCGTGACGCCGGTCCCTTACGTGGACGCCTCGTCGGCCTGGGCGTTCCGCAGCAAGTGGCGGCGGATCGTCGTCGGTGCGGCGGGCATGTTGGTTGAGATGTTCCTCGCGGCGCTGGCGCTCTACGTCTGGCTGAGCGTCGAGACCGGGATGATCCGCGTGATCGCGTACAACACGATCCTGATCGCGGGGATCACGACGATCCTCTTCAACGCGAACCCGCTGCTGCGGTACGACGGCTACTACATTCTGGCCGACCTGCTGGAGATCCCCAACCTCCGCCAGCGGTCCAACACGTATCTCGGATATCTCTGCGAGCGGTACCCGTTCGGACAGCGCGACGCCGAGCCTCCGGCGGCGACCCCCGGCGAGCGTGCTTGGTTCGTGGTCTACGCGATCGCCTCGTTCGCCTACCGCGTGCTCATCGTGGTCGGAATCATCGCGTTCATCGCCGACCGGTACTTCTGGCTGGCGATCTTCTTCGCGACCCTGACGGCCGTGGGCTGGATCGGCGTCCCGGCCGGGAAGGGTGTGCGGTTTCTCTTCACGAGCCCGCGCCTCCGCAAGGAACGGCCACGGGCGGTCGCGGTCGCCGGCGCCGTCGTTGCGGTCGTGTTCGTCGTGTTGGCGCTCGTGCCGGTGCCCTACCGAAGCGTCGTCGAGGGTGTCGTCTGGATCCCCGAGGAGTCGTTCGTGCGGGCGGGGACCGAGGGCTTCGTCGAGCGGGTCGCGGCGAGTCCGGGAGCCCGGGTGCGGCGCGGCGATGTCCTGATTCTGCTGACCGATCCCGAGCTGACCGCGCGCGTCGAGGTGCTCACGGCTCGTGTCCGCGAGCTCCAGGCGCGCTACGACGAGCAACGCCCGGTGGATCTGGTGAAGGCCGAGATCATCGAAAAGGATCTTCGGTACGCGCGGCATGAGCGGGCCCGGGCCGTGGAGCGCGCCGCGGAGCTGACGATCCGCAGCGGAGCGGATGGCACCTTCATTGTGCCCACTCCAGAAGATCTGCCCGGTCGATTCGTGAAGAAGGGCGAGCAGCTGGCCTACGTGGTCGAGCTCGGCACGGTCACCATTCGTGCCGCGGTTCCCCAGGGCGCCATCGACCTGGTTCGCTTCCACACGCGGGGCCTCCAGGTGCGCCTCTCCGAGAGTCTCGCCCAGACGATTCCGGCGACGGTCCGCCGAGTCGTGCCGGGCGCGAGCGAGCGGCTCCCGACGACGGCGCTCGGCAGCGAGGGCGGCGGTCAGATCGTCGTCGATCCGCGGGACCCGAAGGGCGTCACGGCGACCCAGAAGGTGTTCCAGGTGGACATCGAGCTGCCCGCCCGGTCATCCTGGCTCAACGTGGGCGGACGCGCGTATGTGCGCTTCGACCACGGATGGCAGCCGCTCGTCGTGCAGTGGTACTTCGCGCTCCGGCAGCTCTTCCTGTCGCGCTTCAATGTCTAGCGTCGCCCTCCACGCCGCCGACGTCCCGCTCGGCGCCTATCCGGAGCGTGCCGAGCGTCCGCCGCGTACCCTCGATCGGCTCGCCGCCCGCGCCGTGGCCCCGTTGCTGCGCCGTCAGGCGGCGCGCAGGGGGCGCTGGATGCAGTTTCCCCCGCTCGTCGACCGGCACGACCGGGAGATCTCGAGTCTCGCCGACGGCGCGATTCTCGCCGCGGCCGGGGCGCTCGGTCGGGAGCTTCGCGCGCGCCGCTTCGCCGATGAGCTCGTCGCACGGGCATTCGCGCTCGTACGCGAGGTGGCCGGTCGGGCGCTGGGAGAGCGTCACTTCGACGTCCAGCTCGTCGGTGGGCGCGTGCTGCTCGGAGGCATGGTCGCCGAGATGGAGACCGGCGAGGGCAAGACGCTGACGGCCACGCTCGCCGCGTGCACCGCCGCGCTCGCGGGGAGCCCCGTTCACGTCATCACCGTCAACGACTATCTGGCGCGCCGGGATGCCGAGTGGATGGGTCCGATCTACCGCGCCCTCGGCCTCACGGTCGGCATCGTGACCCACGGGATGGACCACGCGGACCGGCGCGCCGCGTACGCGTGTGACGTCACCTACGTCACGAACAAGGAAGTGGCGTTCGACTATCTGCGAGACCGGCTGGCCATCGGACCGCGGGCCAGCCGCACGCTCCTGCAGCTCGAGCGCCTCGTCGGCGACGACACCCGGACGGGAAAGCTGGTATTGCGGGGACTCAACTACGCGATCGTCGACGAGGCCGACAGCGTGCTGATCGATGAGGCGCGCACGCCGTTGATCATCTCCGGCGGCAACGGCTCCGGCTCTGGCGCCGCCAACGAGCGCCGGCTCTACTCGACGGCGCTGACTCTCGCGGCGCGGCTCGCGGCGGGGCATGACTTCGCGATCGACGAGCAGGATCGCGCGGTACGGGTGACCGAAGCGGGGATACGTCGGCTCGACGAGATCGCCCAGCCTCTGGGAGGCGTGTGGACCGGTCGTCGTCGCCGGGACGAGCTGGTCACCAAGGCCCTCACCGCGCTCCATCTCTTCCATCGCGACCGGCACTACATCGTGCGCGACCAGAAGGTGCACATCATCGACGAGTACACGGGGCGTCTCATGTCGGACCGCTCGTGGGAGCACGGGCTGCACCAGCTCATCGAGGTCAAGGAAGAATGCCCGGTCAGCGCCCACCACGACGCGCTCACACGTATCAGCTACCAGCGCTTCTTCCGGCGCTACCTTATGCTGGGCGGCATGACCGGAACGGCGCGCGAGACGGCGGCCGAACTGTGGTCGGTCTACCGGCTGGCCGTGGTCTCCATCCCGACCAACCGGCTTCTGCATCGGCAGCGACACCCCGATCGTGTGTACCCCGACGCCGGGGCGAAGTGGCGGGCGGTGGTGGAGCGGATCGCCGCCCTCCACGGCCAGGGGCGGCCGATCCTCGTCGGCACGCGCTCGGTCGCGGCCTCCGAGCACCTGAGTGCGCTCCTCGCCGCCGCGGAGCTCCCGCACCGCGTCCTGAACGCCCGGCAGGACAAGGAAGAGGCCGACATCATCGCGCGCGCGGGCGAGCCCGCGCAGATCACGGTGGCAACCAACATGGCGGGACGTGGCACCGACGTCCGCCTGGCGCCCGGGGTGGCCGAGCTGGGCGGGCTCCACGTGATCGCGACCGAGCGCCACGAGGCAGGCCGGATCGACCGCCAGCTCTTCGGCCGGGGCGGCCGGCAGGGCGACCCGGGCTCGTACGAGGCCTTCGTGTCGCTCGAGGACGAGATCGTCGCGCTCCACGCGGGCTGGGTCGAACGCCGGCTCGCGAGTCTCGTGAGCCGCACGTCCGGGTGGGTCGGCGACCGGCTGGCCGCACTCGTGGTCCACCGGGCGCAGCGCGCTGCCGAGCGGCTCCACTCCAGGATCCGGCGTGACCTGCTTCGTCATGATGAGCAGCGCGAGACCACGCTCGCCTTTGCGGGGCGGCCCGAATGAGGCACAATCGTCGAGTGATCCTGGGTCGCTCTCTCGGGTTGGCCCTGCTCGTCATCGCCGTCGCCGCCTCCGCGGCGCGGGCGGAGACGCTCGACTGCCTCATCCACCCGTACCTCGTCGTGTTGATGAGCTTCTCGGCCGACGGGGTGATCGACCGGGTGAACGTCGACCGCGGTGACCTCGTCAAGGAAGGGCAGGTGCTGGCCACTCTCGAGTCGTCGGTCGAGAAGGCAGCGGTCGCTCTGGCGGCCGCGCGCGCGCGCTCCGAAGCGGCCCTGAAGGCGAGCCAGGTGCGGCTGGACTTCGGCGACCGAAAGTTCCGGCGGACCGACGAGATGTACAAGAAGGATCTCGTGCCCCTGAAGGATCTCGATGAAGCGGAGACGCAAAAGATCCTCGCCGAGATCGGCCTCCTCGAGGCGCGGGAGAACCGGGAGATCGCCGAGCTCGACCTGGCGCGTGCGCAGGCGGCCCTCGCGCAGCGGACGCTGCGGAGCCCGGTGACCGGAGTCGTCACCGAGCGCGTCCTCTCGCCGGGCGAGTACGTCAAGGGAACGGCGGTCGTCAAGCTCGCGCAGATCCACCCGCTCCGGGTCGAGGTGATCGCGCCGGTGATGCTCCTCGGCAAGATCACGACCGGGATGCGGGCGGAGGTCGTGCCCGAGGCGCCGGTGGCCGGCACCTATTCAGCCCAGGTGACGATCGTGGACCGTGTCGTGGACGCTGCCAGCGGCACCTTCGGAATACGGCTCGAGCTGCCGAACCCCGGCCTCCGCCTGTCGGCCGGGCTCAAGTGCAGGGTGAGGTTCCCCGGCCGCTGAGGGCCGGCCGCTACGTCCGGATGCGCTTGTAGAAGAGCAGCTCGCGGTAACCCTGCGGCAGGTTGTCGATGTGGCCCGAGGGCGAGAATCCCAGTGCCGTGTGCATCTTGATCGAGACCGCGTTGGTCTCCTCGGTCGACGAGTAGAGGCGCGGGCTCGGCGACAGCTCCTCCACCCTCCCGTAGAGCGCGCGGGCGACGCCCCGCAGGCGGCGGTCCTCGCGCACCGCGATCAGCGAGACGAACGTGCACCGGAACCAGTCCGTCCGGAAGGCGAGGAACCCCGAGACCTCGCCGGCTTCCTCGCCCGACTCCGCCACCAGCAGGTGGTGGCGCTCGGCGTGAGTGCGGACGACCACGGCCGCCCGCTCGGCGCCGATGACCTGGGCCGCGAGGGCGGTTATCGCCTGGAAGTCCGGCGGCCGCGCCGGGCGGATCTCGATGGCTTGGCCCTCCGTGCGCCGCCGAGGAACGCCCCGAGCGCGCGCCGGACGGCGGGGTTGTCGCCGAGGAGCACCGTGTAGTGGTTCGTCTTCGGGACGACGACGAGACGGCAGCGCGGGATCGCGTGGGCCATCGCCTCCGCCTCCTCTTGGGTCATGAGGCAGTCGTCGTCGCGCAGGAGCCCGTCGGGCGCGCGGAACAGCAGCGTCGGCGCCTTGATCTGGTGATGCCAGACCCAGATCCGCGCCCGCGCGAGGTTTGCCACTTCCTCCTCGA
>JBOHQB010000140.1:0-1808 GCA_050731995.1 Candidatus Rokuibacteriota bacterium | reverse complement strand
CAGCGAACCGTTGACGCGGCCACGAGCCTGTCCAGGTCACGAGCCCGTCTATAATGTGACCACATGAAGGTCGAGCGCATCGTGGGGGTCCGTGAGCTTCTAGTGCCGGTGCGCCACTCGCGTGACGCGATTCTGGACCGGCTCGCGGCGCGCGGAGTCATCCAGCGCGGGGTAGGCAAACCGGGGAACGCGGAGCGCGTGAAGCCTCGCCGCGGGCGCCGACTCCTGTCGAACATCGTCCTGGCGGATCGACGGTGATCCTCAATCTCGACTCGCGACTGGCGGCCGCCAGTGCATGACGTGGCCTGCGAGAATCCCGTCAACGAGCGGCGCGTGAGCGCCTGGCGTCTCCTCGTCACCGAGCCCGCCGATGGCGCGACCAACATGGCGATCGACGAGGCGCTCTGGCGCGGGCGTCAGGCGGGCGAGAGCCCGCCGACGCTCCGCTTCTTCGCGTGGGCGCCGCCGACGGTCTCGCTCGGCTACGGTCAGCCGCTCGACCGCCACGTGGACGTCGAAGCGTGCCGGCGCCTGGGGGTCGGCATCGTGCGGCGTCCCACGGGCGGCAGCGCGATCTACCATGACGGCGCCGAGCGCGAGCTGACGTACTCCGTCGTCGCGACCGCGGAGGACCTCGGCGTCGGCTCCGACCTGCTCGAGACCTACCAGTGGATCGCGCGCGCGCTCCTACGCGGCCTGCGCGCGCTGGGCGCCCCCGCCGAGATGATCCCGGAGCGGCCGCCCGAGGGGCCCGCGCCCGCCTTCTGCGTCGCGCGCACCGGCGTCTTCGAGATCGAGCTCGGAGGCCGGAAGCTCGTCGGCAGCGCCCAGCGGAGGCAGGGGACGTCGTTCCTCCAGCACGGTGCCGTCCTGCTCGGCGCGGACGCGCCGCGCCTGCGCGAGCTCTTTCCGACGACGCGCGACCCGCTCGCAACGCTCACGACGCTCGAGGCCGCGCTGGGGCGGCGCCCCGCGTTCGACGAGGTCGCGCGGGCGCTCGCCGACGCCTTCGAGGCAGAGCACGGACTGGACCTGAGACCCGGCGGCCTCAGCACGGCGGAGACCGCGCGCGCGGTGGCGCTCGTCGACGAGCGCTACGCCACCGACGCCTGGCTCGTGTCCACGACCGCGTGAGCCGCGAGTACCCGGACTATCCGCGCGTCGGCGTCGGCGCCGTCGTGCTCTCCCAGGGGCGCGTGCTCCTCGTGCGCCGCGGCAAGCCGCCGCTGCCGGGCAAGTGGAGCCTGCCCGGCGGCCTCGTCGAGCTGGGGGAGACGACGGCCGAGGCGATCGTGCGCGAGGTCGAGGAGGAGTGCGGCGTCCGCGTGCGTCTCGGCGGCCTCGCCGGTGTCCTCGACCGCGTCGTCCCCGACGACGCCGGACGCATCCGTTATCATTGGGTCCTCGTGGACTATCTGGCGTTTCCCGAATCCGACACGGTCACGGCCGGCAGCGACGCGGCGGAGGTGCGCTGGGTGAAGATCGACAACGTCACGAGCCTCGACACGACCGACGGCCTGATGGACATGATCGCCAGGGCCGTCGCCCTCGCCGAAAGGAGGCTCCCGTGAAGGTCGACGTCGTCGTTGGGCCTCTCGCGGAGGTCAAGGCCGACGCGCTCGTCGTCGGCGTCCACGCCGACGACAAGGCACTGCGCGAGCCTGTAGCCCGTCTGGACCGAGGGCTGCGCGGCCGCCTCGCGGCGATCGTCGCCGCTGAGCGCTTCCAGGCCAAGGCCGGGCAGGTGACGCACTGCCACGTCGACGGCGGCGCCGCCGCGTCCCGCGTCGTGCTCGCCGGGCTCGGAC
>JBOHQB010000139.1:0-6175 GCA_050731995.1 Candidatus Rokuibacteriota bacterium | reverse complement strand
GGGGATGCGACGCTCGCGCTCGGCGTCGGCGGCGTGCGTCTCGATCAGCGGTGCGAGCCGTCGCGCCCGCTCCGGATATCCGTCGCGCGTCGTCTCCATCGGGCGGCATGATACCGGAAGGCAGCCTACCGTTTCAGTCCTTCGTCGCGCCCGCGAGGAGCCCCCGCACCAGGTAGCGCTGCAGGCCGACCACGATCGCGATCGTCGGCGCGCTCGCGAGCATGGAGGCCGCGGCGATGTCGCCCCACGGGACCTCGAAGACGCCGGGGAACAACGCGAGCGCGACCGGCGCCGTGCGGCTCGCCTCGGTCGCCGTGAGGGTATAGGCGAACAGGAACTCGTTCCACGAGAAGAGGAACGTCAGGAGTCCCGCCGACGCCATCCCCGGGGCGAGCAGCGGGCCGATCACCCACCGGAGCGTCGCGGCGAGCCCGGCCCCGTCCACGGACGCCGCTTCCTCCAGCGCCTCCGGGAGCTCGCGGATGAAGCCGGCCAGGAGCCAGATCGTCAGCGGCAGCGCGAACGAGACGTGCGCCAGGACCAGTGCGGTCCACGTGTCGCGCAGGCCGAGCGCGCGCATCAACAGATAGAGCGGGCTCACGGTCGCGATCTGGGGAAACGCCGAGCAGCCCACGATCGCGAGAAGCAGCGCCGACCGCCCCGGCACCGGCAGACGCGCCAGCGCGTAGGCGGCGGGCACGCCGAGCAGGAGGGCCAGCGCCGTCGTGAGTGTCGCGATGCCGAGGCTGTTGACGAGCGCGCCCGGCATCGCGCTCCGCTCGAGCACGACCGCATAATGCGCGAGCGTGAGCGTGGTCGGCAGGAGCGGGGGCAGCCGGACCAGGTCAGCGTCGGTCTTGAGCGACGTGAGGAGCTGCCAGAAGAACGGAGTCGCCCAGAGCGCCATCGCCGCCACGACGGCCACATCACCGGGCGCGCGCGCCCGGCGTCTCACGCGGGCGCCTCCTCTTCGCGGACGAGGCGCAGATACGCCCAGGCGACGGCCATGACGAGCGCGAAGACCACCACGCCGAGCGCCGAGCCGAAGCCGAACTGGAGCATCTGGAACAGCGCGCGATACGCGTAGACCGTGAGCGTCTCGGTCGTGTTCGCCGGCCCGCCGCCGGTGAGGACGAACATGATGTCGAAGGCGCGCAGCGCGTCGAGCGTCCGGAACAGGAGGACCACGAGGAGCACGCGGCGCAGCATGGGCAGCGTGATCCGCGCCAGCGTCGCCAGGGGGCCCGCGCCGTCCACGCGCGCCGCCTCGTAGATCTCCGGCGGGATCGACGCCAGGCGCGCGTACGCGACGATCGCGACGAACGGCATCGTGCGCCACACGTCGGCGAGGATCACGGCGGGCAATGCCCAGCGCGGGTCTCCGAGCCAGTTGAGGCCGGCGCCGCCGAGCAGGTGGTTCACGAGCCCCGCGGTCGGGTGATAGAGCCACTCGAACATCTTCGCGGTCACGACGGCCGGCATCGCCCAGCCGAGCAGCAGGAGCGTCAGTGCCGTCCTCCGCCCCGTCCGCATCGCGGTGAGCGCCAGCGCGGCGGCGAGCCCGAAGAGGAGCTCGAGCGCGACGGAGGCGACGGTGAAGAGTCCGGTCACCCGCGCCGCGTCCCAGAAGCGCGGGTCGGTCGCGAGGAACGCGTAGTGGCCGACTCCGGTGAAGCGATCGACGCCGAAGATCGGCACGCGCTCGCGGAGCGAGAGCCATAGCACCCAAAGCCCCGGATAGAGCGTCAGGGCGGCGAGCGTGACGAGGGCCGGCGCCACCAGCCACAGGGCCTGTCGCCGGCGCCGGCGCGCGCGCGACGTCACCGGCGGGAGGCCAGGAAGTAGTCGAGCCGTGCCCGCCCGTCGGCGATCGCGCGCGTAGCCGGCTTGAGTCCGACGAGCACCGCCGAGAACTCCGGCTGCAGCGTCGTGGACAGCAGGAGGTAGTGCGGCGTGACCGGCCGCGGCCGGCCGGCCAGCATGAGGTCGTGGATCCTCGGCAGCGTGGGGTGCGCGGCCACGAGGGCCGGGTCGCGGTAGAGCGCCCTCCGCGCGGGGTAGAGCGTGCCGGCGAGCATCGCGCGCTGCGCGCGCTCGCCGGTGAGGAAGCGCACCAGCGCCGCGGCCTCGTCCGGGTGCGGGGTTCCGCGCACGACGCCCAGATGCGAGCCGCCGGTGGAGCCGCGCCCGCCCCCGGGCAGCGGCGCGACGCCGACGCGCCCGCGCACGGGCGAGCCCTCCGCCTCGAAGAGCTGCAGCGCGTACGGCCAGTTGCGGAGGAAGATCGCGCGGCCGTCGCCGAACGCCCGGCGCGTCAGCTCCTCGTCCGCCGCCGTCAACCACGGCGGGCTCACGCCGCGCTCGATCAGGCCGCGCAGGCGCGTGAGGGCGGCGGCCGCGCGCCCGGGCTCGGGAAAGAGCCCGCCGTCCGGTGCGAGCACGTCCGTGCCGGCGGCCCACATGGCCTCCAGCGCGTTGACGATCATGCCCTCGTACTGCTTGCCCTGCCAGAGGTAGCCGTCGAGCCGCGCGTTCCCCTCTGCGGCGCGGATCCGCGCGACCTGCGCCTCCAGCTCGTCCCACGTCGTGGGCGGCTGGAGGCCGTGCTTCGCGAGCAGGTCCGCGCGGTAGTAGAGAAGGCCGACGTTCATGTTCCACGGCAGCGCCCACACGCGCCCGTCCCACGCCGCCGCGGCCATTGCCGACGGAAAGAAGGCGGCGCGCTCCTCGTCGCGCACGCGGCCCGAGAGATCGAGCAGCCAGCCGGCACGGGCGAACTCGGGGACCCAGATGACGTCGAGCATGAGGACGTCGAAGCCGGCCCGCCGCCCCTCGAGATTCACGACGTAAAACTGGTGCTGCTCGTCGGAGGTCCACGGCAGCGCCTCGCTCCTGACCCGCACGCCGGGATTCGCGGCCTCAAACTCGCGCAGCAGCGCGGGGATCGGATCGGCCGGGCCGAGGATCCGCGCGTGCTTGAAGACGAGCATGACGGGTCCCGGCGCGGGCGGTCGCTCGGCGCAGCCGACGAGCGCGGCCGGCAGCAGCACGGCGGCGGCGACGCGCCCGAGACGCGACACGCGCGCTGCGGACCTCAGGCGCTGGTGAGCGGCGGGCCGCCCCAGCGCTCGCGCGTCGCGAACTCGCCCACGGGCTTCCGCGTGAGCCGCTTCAGCTGCTTGACGGGCCGCCCGAGCGGCATCACGGCGGCGACGGCCACGTGTCGAGGCAGGCCGAGCAGCTCCTGCAGCTTCGGTTCCTGCGCGACGGCGAGCGTCGTGATGTTGCCGCCGAAGCCTTCCTGGCGGGCGGCGAGGAGGATGTTCCACGCGAAGGGATAGATCGACGCGCCGGAGATGATGCCGACGCGGTCGAGGTGCTGGTCGGTCGAGGCGACGACCCTCAGGTCCACGCAGACGACCAGCACCACCGCGGCCTTCAGCACCGGCTCGAAGAGCCTGGGCAGGGGCGCGGTCTTCTCGATCGTCGCGGCGTCGACCTTCGGCGGCTCCACGCTGTTCCACGGGCTCTCGCCGTTGTTGATCTGGGCGATGTAGCGCTTCGCGGCGGGCGCCGTCAGCGCGGCGAGCGCCTCGCGCGTCGCGCGCTCGCGCACGACGATGACGCGCCACCCTTGCCGATTGCCGCCGCTCGGGGCGAAGCGCGCGTGGTCGAGGATCTTGTACAGGACCGCGTCGGGCAGCGGATCGGAGGTGAACTCGCGCGCGGCGAAGGTGCTGCCCATCACGTCGAAGAGCTCCATGCACGCCTCCCGGTCGGCTTGACGAGATCGCCGGACTCGCCAAGACTCTACTCCGGATCGGAGGATACCGATATGAGCACAGTCATCGTGCGCGGCGAGCGCGTGATCGCGCTGGGCGGCAACCTCACGGAGGCGCAGCGCGCGCGGCTGCTCGAGATCGCGGAGCGGTGATGACGCCGAGCGAAGCGGGTCGCGCGTTACGGGCAGGTGCCGGCGGTGACTGTCCGGCCGTTCGAGTCCACGGCCACCCCGTCGCCGGTCGCGCAGACCGTGAACGACCCGGCCGCGCTGGCTTGGTACGCGTAGGTCGCGGTCCCGACGGTGGTGGTCCAGCCGCCGGGCAGCGAGGGCGCCAGATTCATGAACGGATCGCCGACCTGGTTCTGGCTGTTGGTCTGCTGCAAGAGCAACTCGGCCGGGACGGCCTGTAACGGGACCGCCACGCCGGTCACGGCGAGCGGGCAGACTTGAGTGCCGGCGCAGTTCGGCAGGCCGCCGCAGTGCCCGGAGTAGATGGCGATCGCTGAGGCCAGCGAGCGGGTGTCGGCCTGCGCCTTGGCAATCCGCGCCCGGGACTTTTTTGACCTGACCGGTCACCAGAAAAATCGGTACGTTGGAAGGCCCCGCGTCTCCGGAATCCAGGGCGGGTGCCCACTTCCGTCACCCCGGTACCCCAGAATGTTACAGTAGGGATCCTTGCCGGGGAGGGAGCGCATGAAAGTCGCCAACGCGGTCGCCGAGATTCTCAAAGCCGAGGGCGTGGAGTTCCTCATCGGCTATCCCGTCAACCAGATCATCGAGGCCGCCGCCGAGGCGGACATCCGCACGATCATCGTGCGCCAGGAGCGTACGGGACTGCACATGGCCGACGCGGTGAGCCGCGTCACGTCGGGCGAGCGGATCGGCGTCTTCGCCATGCAGCACGGCCCCGGCGCCGAGAACTCCTTCGGCGGCGTCGCGCAGGCGTACGGCGACTCCGTGCCGATCGTCGTGCTGCCGGGCGGCTACCCGCGCCACCTGCTGAACATCACGCCGAACTTCTCCTCGTTCCTGAACTACCAGCACGTCACCAAGTGGGCCGAGCAGGTCATCCTGCCCCAGCATGTCCCCGCCGCGATGCGCCGCGCCTTCACGCAGGTCAAGAACGGCCGGCCACGGCCGGTGCTCGTCGAGATCCCGGTGGACGTGATGCGCGAGGAGGTGCCGGACGGCTGGACGTACACGCCAGCGCCGCGGCTGCGCGTGGCGCCCGATCCCAAGGCGGTGGGCGAGGTCGCGGCCGCGCTTGTGGCCGCCGAGCGGCTGGTCATCTACGCGGGGCAGGGCGTGCACTACGCCAAGGCGTGGCGACAGCTGCGCGAGCTCGCCGAATTGCTCGAGGCGCCGGTGACGACGAGTCTGCAGGGCAAGAGCGCCTTCCCCGAGACCCACGCGCTCTCGCTCGGCTCGGGCGGGCGGTCCATCAGCAAGCAGCTCCACTACTTCTTGAACAACGCCGACCTGATCTTCGGCATCGGCTGCTCGTTCACGTCCACCAACTACGGCGTGGCCATGCCGAAGGGCAAGAAGCTCGTGCACGCCACGCTAGATCCGCTCGACATCAACAAGGACGTGCGCGCTGAGATGGCGCTCGTCGGCGACGCCGCGCTCACGCTCGACGCGCTGTTGGACGAGGTGAAGGATCGGCTGAAGGGCAAGCCGCGCGGCCACCTGGGCGCGGTAACCAACGAGATCAGCAAGCTCAAGACCGAGTGGATGGCGCAGTGGATGCCGCGGCTCACGCAAAAGAGCGCGCCGCTCTCGCCCTATCGCGTGATCTGGGACCTGCTGCACACCGTGGACGTGGCCAACACGATCATCACCCACGACGCCGGCAGCCCGCGTGACCAGCTCTCGCCGTTCTGGGAGCCGACGGCGCCGCTCGGCTACATCGGCTGGGGCAAGACGACACAGCTCGGCTACGGCCTCGGCCTGGCGATGGGCGCCAAGCTCGCCGCTCCCGACAAGCTCTGCATCAACGTCTGGGGCGACGCCGCCATCGGATTCACGGGCATGGACTTCGAGACGGCCGTGCGCGAACGGATCCCGATCCTGTCGGTCCTGCTCAACAACTTTTCGATGGCCATCGAGCTGAAGGTCATGGCGACGGCGACCGAGAAGTATCGCTCGACCGACATCAGCGGCCACTACGCCGACATGGCCAAGGCCTTCGGCGGCCACGGCGAGCGCGTGACCCAACCCGACGATATCGTGCCGGCCATCAAGCGCGCGGTTGCCAAGACGCGCGAAGGCACCCCGGCCCTGCTGGAGTTCATCACCGAGAAGGCGGTGGACTTCTCGATGTTTTAGGAGGCCCAACCGTGAACCGACGTGAGTTCCTCGAGGCGGCGCTGGTCGCGGCCGGGACCCTGG
>JBOHQB010000138.1:0-6985 GCA_050731995.1 Candidatus Rokuibacteriota bacterium | reverse complement strand
GCCTGCAGCAGCAGGTCACAACGCTCAAGGGGCTCGTCGGCCGCTAGTCAGCCGCAGGCGCGCGAGGTCCCGCGCGTCGACCAGCACCAGGGTCGTACCGTCGAGGCGATAGCCGCGCACCGCCTCGAGCGCGGCGAGAAATCGCTGCTCCTGCTCCATCACGAGAGGCGGGCAGGCCATCCGCGTGCTTCCCACCTGCCCGAAGCGGAGGCGCGCGCGCTCAGACAGCCGAACGGCCGCAAAGTAGCGATTGCAGCCGGTCGACCCGACCGCGCGCTCTTCGCTCTCGAAGGTGAGCGTGATCGGCGGGCGGCCGACCATCCCCTGACCGTCGATCGCCTCGGCGATCCACGAAGACCCGTTCAGCGACGGGGGGACGAACCCGCCGGCCGACGCACAGCCCAGCGCCGTCAGGGCAGCGCCGAGCGCCACACCGGCCGGGAGCATCCGCCCCATCGGACGCTCAGCCGATCCTCCGGTACATCACGTGACGGCGATTCTTCGTGTGCGGGCGGACCTGCGCCGGCCAGCGGCCGTGCTCGACGGCCTTTGCCCACGCGTCGGTCAGAAGCACCTCGGGGCTCTCCAGCTCGTAGAGCGCGTTGTACGCGGGCTCGGCCTCGAAGACGAACGTCTTCTTCTCGCCGCCCAGCATCATCGTCAGCTCCTGCTTCTTGAAGCGCGCGGCCGCGACAACGCCGGGCACTTTCAGAATGAGCGGCACGTGCTCCGTGTCGTAGACCTCGTTGAAGAGCGCGTCCTTCGCGGGGTCCACGTCCATCGCGGCGCTGAAGAGATACCGGGTCTGGATCGCCATCTGTTCCTCCCTTGTGCGCGGCTTGCATCGCACCGGCCCCCAAACATCATATCCCGATCCAGATGAAGATCGCGGACGTGCGCGTGATCCTCGCCGACATCCCGGTCAAGCGGCCGCATCGGATGTCGTTCACGACGCTCCACGCCGTGAACTTCGCCTTCGTGCGCGTCGAGACGCGGGACGGTGTCATCGGCTGGGGCGAGGCCGCGTGCCTCGGCGGCCCGACGTGGAGCGAGGAGTCGGTGGAGTCGATCGCCCCGACGATCGAGCGGTATCTCGCGCCCGGGCTCATCGGCCGGGACGCTTCGGAGGTCGAGCCCCTCCGCATGGAGATGGCGCGGCGGGTGCAGGGCAATCCCTTCGCCCGCGCCGCGGTCGAGATGGCGCTCTGGGACCTGAACGGGCGCGCGCTCGGCGTGCCGGTACACCGGCTCCTCGGCGGGCGCGTGCGCGATCGCGTGCCGTTGTCCTGGTCGCTCGCGGTGGAGGACCCCGACGCCGAGGTGGCCGAGGCGCAGGAGAAGGCCGCCCACGGCCATCGGATCTTCAAGATCAAGACCGCCGCCCGCCCCGTCGCGGAGGACGTGGCGCGAGTGCGCCGCATCCGCGAGGCGGTTGGGCCCGACCTCTCGCTCCGCGTCGATGCCAACCAGGGCTGGGACAGGGCGACGGCGCACCGCGCGATCCGCGCGCTCGCCCCGTTCGACCTCGATTTCGTGGAGCAGCCCCTGCCTCGCTGGGACCTCGCCGGCATGGCCGAGATCGCGCGCAGCGTGCCGGTACCGATCATGGCCGACGAGTCGTGCGGCTCCGCCCACGACGCCCTCGAGATCGCGCGGCTGGGTGGCGTGAGCATCCTGTCGCTCAAGCTCACGAAGTCGGCCGGAATCCTCGGCGCGATGGCGATCGCGCGGATCGCGGAGGCCGCCGGGCTCGGGTGCTACGTCGGCTGCATGATCGAGACGTCGCTCGGCACGGCGGCGTATCTGCAGGTGGCGCTCGCGGCGGCGCCGGTGACGTGGGGGTGCGAGCTCTTCGGCCCGCTGCTACTCGAGGGCGACGTGACGCGCCGGCCCGTCGAATATGCCGACGGCGCGATCCTCGCCCTGGACGGCCCGGGCCTCGGGGTTGACGTGGACGAGACGCTACTGAAGGAGTGGACCCGACATCGATGACCACGGAGGGAGCGCTATGAGACGGATCAACGTGCTTGTCCTGGGACTCGTGTTCGGATGTGCCTGGGCCCTCGGCGCCGGCGCCGCGTGGGCCCAGCAGAAGAACCTCACCTGGACCGCCGGCCAAGTCGGCGGCGGCTGGTACGCCCAGGCCGGAGGCTTCGTCGAGCTGATCAAGGGCAAGGACTCGAGCTTCAACATCAAGGTGGTGCCCGGCGCGGGCATCCAAAACATGAGCAAGGTCCAGCAGGGCGAGACCGAGATCGCCTGGGGGCTGCCGCCCTTCATCGCCGCCTCGTACAACGGCCAGGACCCGTACAAGGACAAGCACTCCGACATGCGGCTGGTCATGAACGGCCTCGGCGTCGTCCACATCCAGTTCCTCGTGCCGGCTGACTATCCCGCGAAGAGCATCCGCGAGGTCTTCGAGAAGAAGGGGCCGATCACGATCGGCACCACGCCGCCCGGTGGCTCCGACGAGTGGGTGATGCGAAAGGTCTTCGAGTTCTACAAGACCACCTACAACGACGTCCGCGGCCGCGGCGGCAAGGTCATCCTCGTCTCCTACAGCGACCTCGTGACCCAGTACCGCGACCGCAACATGGACATCTTCTTCGCGAACCTCGCCGTGCCCGGAGCCGCCATCCAGGAGGCGTCGCTCGGGAGGAAGATGCGGATGCTGCCGATGGACGAGGACCTCATCAAGTTCATGGAGGGGCTCGGCCTCTCGCGCGGGGTCGTGCCCAAGGGCAGCTACAAAGACGTCGTCAACAACGACGTGGACATCCCGACGATCACGATGGCCAACACCATCGTCGCCAACGCCAAGCTGTCGGACCAGACGGTGTACGAGTTCACCAAGATCCTCCTCGGCAACGTGGACGCCGTCCGCAAGGTGCACCCCGCGTTCAAGGACTTCGACCCGAAGGACGCGGTGAAGCTGGCCAACGTGCCCCTCCATCCGGGGGCCGCCAAGGCCTACAAGGAAGCAGGGCTCGTCAACTGAGGAAGCTCGCGGGGCCCGTGGGCTGGGCGGTCGGCGGCTGGGCCGCCGCCGCCGCCCTGTTCCACATCTGGACCGCGTACGCCGGAGTGTGGGAGCCGCGGGAGATGCGCGCGACGCATCTCCTGTTCCTCCTCCCGCTCGGCTTCCTCCTGTTCCGGGCGACCGAGCGGTCGCCGACCGACCGGGTGACGAGGTGGGACTGGGGCTGGGTCGCGGCCGCCATCGTTCCGTGCGTCTACGTCCTCGTCAACGCCCACGACCTCACCGAGCGCTGGGAGGGCGTCCACCCCGTCACGCTCCCGCACGTGATCATCGGCACGCTGTTGGTCCTCGCCGTGCTCGAGGCATCGCGGCGCGCCGTGGGCTTCTGGTTCTTCGTCACGACGCTCGCGTTCATCGCGTTTCTCGTGCTCGCGCCGTGGCTCCCGGGCTTCCTCAGGTCGCCGCGCGCGTACAGCTATCCCCAGCTCATCGAGATGTTCTACCTCTACGCCGACGAGGGTGTGCTCGGCACGCTGACCGGCATCTCGTCGAACATCCTGATGATCTTCATTCTCTTCGCCTCGTTCATGCTCTAATCGGGTGTCGGCCAGTTCTTCATGGACATCTCGGTCGCGCTCGCCGGTCGCTTCCGCGGCGGCCCCGCCAAGGTGGCCGTGCTCTCCTCGGGGCTCTACGGCACGATCAGCGGCTCCTCGGTGGCCGACTGCTACGCCACCGGCAGCTTCTCGATCCCGCTCATGAAGAAGATCGGCTACAAGCCCGAGATCGCGGGCGCAATCGAGGCCTGCGCCTCGTGCGGCGGACCCCTGATGCCGCCGATCATGGGCGCCGGCGCGTTCATCATGTCGGAGCTCACCGGCGTGCCGTACTCCAAGATCATCGTCGCCGCCGCGCTCCCCGCGATCCTCTACTACGCGGGCATCATGGCGACCGTGCACTGGGAGGCGCTCAAGCACGGCATCGGCGCGATGACGGCCGACATCCCGCCGCTGATCACGCTGGCGCGACGGGCGCTCCTGTTCACGCCATTCGTCGTGATCGTCTACTTCTTGGAAGCGGGCTACTCGCCGTCGAAATCCGCGCTCTACAGCCTGCTGACCGCCGTCGTGGTCTCGTGGTTCGCCGGCGATCAACCGATGACGCCCCGCCGCGTCTTCGACACGATGGGCGAGGCGATGCGCTCCGGCGTCATCGTCGCGACCGTGCTCGCCGCCTCCGGCCTGATCGTGGCCGCCATGAGCCGCACCGGCGTGGCGCTCGCGTTCTCGAGCGCGGTCGTGAACCTCTCGGCGGGGTTCCTGTTCGTGGCGCTCTTCCTGATCTTCGCCGTCGTCTCGGTGCTCGGCACCGGCATTCCCACGACGCCCGCCTATATCCTGGCGGTCACCGTGGGGGGCGCAGCGCTCCAGAAGCTGGGCGTCGACATCCTCGCCGCGCACCTGTTCGTTTTCTACTACGCGGTCCTCGCCGACGTGACGCCACCGGTCGCGGTGACGGCGTTCGCCGGGGCGCAGATGGCCGGCGCCGACCCGATGCGCACCGGCTGGCAGGCCTCGCGGATCGCGATCAGCGGCTTTCTGGCGCCGTTCCTCTTCGTCTACCAGCCGGCCCTTCTGATGAACGGGTCGTGGCCCGAGATCACCGCCAGCTTCGGCTCCGCGCTCGTTGGGATCTCCGCCCTCTCGGCAGCCGCAGCCGGTTACATGTTCCGCCCGCTCACCTGGCCTCAGCGCATCCTTCTGATCGGCGTCTCGCTCGCGGCGATCAGCTCTCAGTTGACCGTCTCGCTGGCAACGAGCGTGACGCTGATCGCCTTCGCGGCGTGGGACTGGTCGCGCGCGCGGCGGCAGGCGGCGCGGGCGGTCGGCGCCGTCGCGAGCGGGAGCTGAGCGGGGCGCCCGTCCGTCAGGCCGTACGGGGCGGCAGCCCGGCGGCGAGGGCGCCGTGGACCATCGTCACCAGCGAGACGATGTCGAACACGGGCCGGCCGGTCTCGCGCTGGATGTCGGCCGCGTAGGGCGGCATGTTCGTGCACTCGAGCACGATCGCGCCGATGTCCGGATGCTCGGACACGAGCCGTCGCGCGACGCGCACGTGCTCTTCCCGGGCCGCGTCCACGTCGAGCTCGAGCTCGTCGCCGAGGAGCACCCGGGTGAACTCCTTCTCCGTCTCCATCCCGGCGACGGCCAACGGGACCTCGGGGCCGATCCCCGCGGCGGTCAGATGCGCCGGCGTCAGCGTGCCGGCGTTTACCGTCATGACGCCGACGCGCCGTCCCGGAGCGAGCATCCGGTGCACGAGCGGAACGAGCAGCAGGCTCGATGTGAGCACGGGCACGCTCACCGCGGCGGCGAGCTCGCGCTGAAACTTCACGAGGAAGCCGCAGTTCGTCGTGATCGCCCCGACGCCCTCGCGCTCGAGCTGCCGGGCGCCGTCGACGAACCGGTCGAGCAGCCCCTCCGCACCGCGACGGACGACGAGGTCCGGATCGGCACCCGCGACCCTGTGGTATCTAACGGGGAACGGGAAGGTCCGCGCGTTGCCCATGTCGCCGGGGATGCGCGGAAAGCGCGTGTCGAGCATGAGGATGCCGACCGTGAACCCGTACTGGTTGAAGCCGCCGCGCACGCGCCCCGACGTCACGGCCCTACTCTACCGTTTCTGCTATCCTTCCCGCGCGCCGGAAAAGGAACGGTGACGACGTGAAGATCGACATCTTCCCCCACATCCTCCCGAAGCGGTACTTCGACCGCATGGTCGAGGTGGCGCCGCCCACGCTCCATCTCGCGAAGCGCATGCGAGGGATCCCGGTGCTCGTGGACGTCGAGCAACGGCTCCGGATCATGGACCGCTACGACGGCTACGTCCAGGTCCTGACGCTCGCGAATCCGCCCATCGAGGTCGTGGGCGGCCCCGACGCGAGTCCCGCCCTCGCGCAGCTCGCCAACGACTCGATGGCGGAGGTCGTGGCGAAGCACCCCGATCGCTTTCCGGGGTTCGTCGCGTCGCTGCCGATGAACAATCCCGACGCCGCGGTGCGCGAGATCGACCGCGCGATCGACGACCTCGGCGCGACGGGAGTCCAGGTATTCACCAACGTCGCGGGCCGGCCGCTCGATCTGCCGGAGTACCGGCCGGTCTTCGACCGCATGGCCGTGCGCGACCTGCCGATCTGGATGCACCCGGCGCGGCCCGCGGCGGTCGCCGACTACGTGGGCGAGCCGCGCTCGAAGTACGACCTCTGGTGGGCGTTCGGCTGGCCGTACGAGACGTCGGTCGCGATGGGGCGGCTCGTCTTCTCCGGGATCTTCGATCGCCATCCCGGCCTCAAGATCATCACGCATCACCTGGGCGCCATGATCCCCTTCTGCGCGGGACGCGTCGGCGGAGGGCTGGACCAGCTCGGCAGCCGGAGCGACGACGCCGACGACGCGGCCGCGCTCGGGCGCCTCGCGCGCCGCCCGCTGGAGTACTTCAAGATGTTCTACGGAGACACCGCCCTCTTCGGCGCCTGGCACGCCATGGAGTCGGGAGTAGCGTTCTTCGGGGCCGACCACGTACTCTTCGGGACGGACATGCCGTTCGACCCGGAGAAGGGCACTGGCTTCATCCGCGATACCATCGCCGCCATGGAGCGGATGCGGGCAACGGCCGAGGACAAGGTGAAGATCTACGAGGGCAACGCCCGACGCATGCTGAGACTCCGGTTGAAGCAAGAATGAAGGGCCGACCATGACCAAGAAAGTGACGATCGAGTCGACCGCGGAAGCGTACCTCGAGCTGCTGGCGTCGCGCGGCGTCGAATACCTCTTCGGCAACGCGGGCACCGACTTCGCGCCGCTGATCGAGGCGTACGCGCGCCGCCTGGCCCAGGGCCAGACGCAGCCGCGCCCCATGACCGTGCCTCACGAGATCGTGGCCGTCGCGATGGCCCACGGCTACGCGATGGTCACCCGCCGTGCGCAGGCCGTCATGGTCCATGTC
>JBOHQB010000137.1:0-2433 GCA_050731995.1 Candidatus Rokuibacteriota bacterium | reverse complement strand
GCGTTCCAGGTCCTGCGCGACCGCGAGGAGGCGTGGGACGTGGCCCAGGAGGCGTTCGTTCGGGCGTACCAGGCGCTGGGGACGTTCCGTGGCGACTCGGCCTTCTACACGTGGCTGTTCCGGATCGCGATGAACCTCTCGCAGGACCGCGTGCGCCAGCGCGCGGCGCGGGGCCGCGCCTTCGGCACCGAGCGCGTGCCGGACGAGGAGTGGGAGCGGACGCTGGCGGACGATTCGCGCGGCCCCGAGGCGCCGGACGCCTCGGCGCAGCGGGCCGAGAAGCGCGAGCGCATCATGGCCGCGCTCGCCAGGCTGCCGGAGAACTACCGCGCAATCATCATGCTGAGCGACCTCGAGGGGCTGTCGTATCGCGAGATCGCCGAGGTGCTGCGCATCCCGATGGGGACGGTCATGTCACGACTGCATAACGCGCGTAAGCGGCTGCGCACGCTGCTGGGCCCGATGCTCGTGGTGCTGCTGGCGCTCCTCGCGACCCTCGCGCCGCTCGCGTCGCTCGCGTCCGATGTCGCGCGCGCCCAGCAGCCGGGGCCGACTCCGCAGCCACAGCTTCAGCCGCCGACGCAGCCGCAGGCGCAGATCGTCCGGTTCGGCGCCCGCGTGCTCCTGGCGAGCGACGTGCCGTCGTCGCTCGGCACGCAGCCGCCCGGCCCGCCCGACGAGCGGCTCGATCGCCTCATGCCGAAGCTGCGCCAGCTCCTCGGCTACCGCGAGTACGCGTCGATCGAGCGCTACCGGGCGGAAGTGCCCGTGGGAACGGTGCGTCGCTGGCCGGTGCCCGGCGACCGGGAGCTGGAGGTCGAGCCGCAGACGGTGAGCGGCGAGACGGTGCGGATGCGCGTGCGGCTCGTCCGGGTCAACGTCAACGAGATCGTGACGAACATCCAGGCCGCGCGCGGCAACCCCGCCATCATCGGCGGTCCGCGTTACGGCGACGGCGTGCTCGTCATCGTCATCTGGGCGAACGCCAACCCCGAGCCCCGCCCGCCTCGTTAGCGGGTAGTGGTAGTGCGAACCGAGCGGCGGCCGCGGAGGGTCTGGGACGCGCGCCGCGAGGCGAGCCTGCGATTAGGACGGGGCGCCGCGCTCCGCTCCGGACGGGCGCCGCACGAACGTCGCCTCGACGAGCTGCCGGGCGCGCGCCCGATCCACGCCGTTGACCTCCTGGCAGGGCGTCATGTCGGCGAGCACACGCTCGGGGTCGTTCCACAGGCGGTACTTCTTGAACGTGTCCTCGAACTCGATGCCGAGGGCGCGCGCGAAGACGGACAGGTAGTGCTCGATGGTGAGCCGTCCCTCCGCCTCGAAGCCGCAGATCATGCGCTGGCAGCCGTGGTAGATGCATGCCAGCGTGTCGGCGCCCGCCGCCCGGGCGCGCTCGATCTCGTCGCGCACGAGCCCGTCCCACACCTCCGGGCCGAGCGCGACCGGGATCGCGGGCGCGCAGGAGCGGCCGAAGCGTGGCTCGGGCTCGAGGTCCACCACGCGCAGGCCCGGGACTCCGGCCAGGAGCGCGCGGCAGGCGCGCGCCTCGCGCTGCCGTGCCTCGCCCTGCGAGTGGGCGTGGACCGCGACGGTGGCGTCGACCCGCGCGGTGAAGGCGAGGTCGGGGAGGCGGTCGAGCAGGAACTCGGTGGTGTGGCGGACACGGAACGGCATGTCCGCGTGGACGACGTCGTCATAGAAGTGGATGCACGAGGGGCACCACATCACGACCTCGCGCGGCGCGTAGCGGCGGAACAGCTCGAGCGTGCGGCGCGCCATGCCGCCGCCGGCCTCGACGTCGCCCTGCTGGTGGTGGACGATACCGCAGCAGTACGTGGGGCCGCCGAGGGTGACGTAGTCGAGCCCGAGACGGTCGAACACGGCGGTGACGGTCCGGATCATGTGTGAGGTGCGGAGCACGTTGCACCCGAGATAGAGGACGATCTCACGCGGCTCCGGCCTGGCCTCGGGCGCCGCGAGGCGCCACGTCCGCTCCTCGGGCCGCGTCGTGAGGTCGTGCGTCAGCCGGATGTCGCCGAAATACTTCCCGTAGTCGAAGCCCATGCGCGCGCCCCCCTCCCGTGACGATAGCCTACAATAGGCCGCGATGAGCCAGGGCGAGGATCGTTATCATCAGGAGCGCGCCCGGATCGAGCAGGGCCACGTCAAGTACCGCGAGAAGCTCAAGGCTGAGGGCAAGCTCTTCGTCCGGGACCGCCTGAAGCTCCTGCTCGACGCCGGCACCGAGTTCCAGGAGGACTGGCTCTTCGCCCGCTCGCAGGAGGCGGAGACGCCGGCCGACGGCGTTGTGACCGGTGTCGGCGTGGTCGCCGGCCGAACCGTGTGCGTGATGGCGAACGACTACACGGTGAAGGCCGGCTCGTGGGGCGAGAAGACCGTCGCCAAGATCGTGCGGATCCAGGAGAGGGC
>JBOHQB010000136.1:0-4925 GCA_050731995.1 Candidatus Rokuibacteriota bacterium | reverse complement strand
GCGCCGTGGCGAGCAGCGGCACGCTCGGGTGACCCATGAGCGCGAAGTTCGTGTCGTCGAAGTCGTGGGCATGGCCGGCCGCGCCGTTCGCGAGGGCGGCCCAGCCCGGGGACGTGCGGAGCGTCGTTGCGAGCACGGTGCAGAGCGGGATCCCGCCCTCCGCGCGCGCGACGGCGCGGACCGCGCGCGCCACCGGCTCGCCGGCGCCCGCCAGCGTCACGCCGATCGAGTCGAGCGCCGCCCGTCGTACCTGGACGCGCGCCGCGTCCGGGCAATCGCCGAGGCGCGTGTGGACGACGAACTCGGCGAGGCGGGCGATGGCGGTCACGGCGGCGAGTATACTATCGGCCATGCCACCCATGAACCAGCGGATCGTTCTCAAACGCCGCCCCAGCGGCGAGCCGACTCCCGCCGACTTCGACCTCGTGGAGGTGGAGGTCCCCACGCCCGGCGACGGCGAGATCCTCTGTCGGACGCTCTACCTCTCGCTCGATCCTTACATGCGCGGGCGGATGAACGACGTCCGCTCGTACGCGCCGTCGGTGGAGCTGGGACAGGTCATGGTCGGCGGCACCGTGAGCGAGGTCGTCGAGTCGCGCGACGCCGCGTTCCGCCCCGGTGACATCGTCAGCAACTACGGCGGCTGGCAGGCGTATTCCATCGCGAAGGCGGCGGGGCAGGGGCCGTTCGCGGTGCGGAAGCTCGATCCCAAGGCCGCCCCGATCTCGACAGCGCTCGGCGTCCTCGGCATGCCGGGCATGACCGCCTACGTCGGTCTGCTCGACATCGGCCGGCCCAAGCCCGGCGAGACGGTCGTCGTCTCGGCCGCGGCCGGCGCCGTCGGATCGATCGTGGGGCAGATCGCCAAGCTCAAGGGCTGCCGCGCCGTCGGCCTCGCGGGCTCCGATGACAAGTGCGCCCACGTCGTGAAGGACCTCGGGTTCGACGCGTGCGTCAACTACAAGACCGCGGATCTCTTCGGCGCGCTCAAGACAGCCTGCCCCAAGGGCATCGACGTGTACTTCGACAACGTCGGCGGGGACGTGCTGAAGGCCGTGCTTCGTCTCGTCAACCCGTTCGCGCGGATCCCGATCTGTGGAATGATCTCCCAGTACAACGCGACCGAGATGCCGCCGGGGCCCAACTGGGCGCCGATCCTCGTCAACCGTCTGCTCGTGCAGGGGTTCATCATCTCGGACCACGTCAGCCGCATGGGCGACTTCGTCGCGGACGTCGGCGGCTGGGTGCGCGAGGGCAAGATCCGATATCGGGAGGAGATCGCGGAGGGGCTCGCGCGGGCGCCCGAGGCGTTCATCGGACTCCTGCGTGGGCGCAACACGGGCAAGATGCTCGTGAAGGTGTGACGGGAGGCAGCGATGCGTCCCCGCACCGGCGCGCCGTGACCGCCGGCCCCGCGGTCACTCGGGGTGATCGCGGGCTGCGGTCGCGACGAAGACGATCAGGACGAGCACCGACAGCCCCAGCACGGTCGTGAGAAAGAGCGTGAAGTTCTGCTGGTGCGTGCGCGCGGCGCCGAGCACGCCGAGCACCACGACGGTCGTGACGAGGCTAGTCCAGCGAAGCAGCGGGCGCATGGGCGATCACCGGCACGGGCCGGAGCCGTTGGAGGCCGTAGACGAAGGCGAGCAGGGCGAGCCCCGCGATGTCCGCGACCAGCCACGGCGCGACGAAGAGGAAGCCGGCGACGAGGAGCAGAACGCGGTCCACCAGCGTCGTCCGGGACCGGAGCCAGCCCTGGAGACCGGCGGCGAGACAGATGACGCCGAGGGCGGACGTGCCGGCGGCGAGCAGGATCTGCGACCACGGACCGATCATGAGCAGCGCCGGCTGGTAAACGAACATGAACGGCACGATGAAGAGGACCGCGCCGAGCCGCATCGACTGCCACGCCGTCGCCATCGGCGGCGAGCCGGCGATTCCGGCCGCCGCGAAGGGTGACAGGCACGTCGGCGGGGTCAGGTCGGACGTGACGCCCATGTAGAAGATGAACATGTGGGCGGCCATCTTCGGCACGCCCATCGACACGAGACCCGGCGCGACGATGATCGCCAGTGTGAGGTACACCGCCGTCGTCGGCAGCGACAGCCCGAGGATGATCGCGGCGAACATCGTGTAGATCAGCGCGAGCCAGAGCTGCCCGCCCGAGAGCGTCATGAGCATGTACGAGAACTTCATGCCGATGCCCGACAGGAACAGGCAGCCGATGACGAGGCTGGCCGCGGCCACCGCCATCGCGACCGTCACGCCCGACCGGGCGCCGCTCTCGAGGGCCTTGAGCAGGCGCACCGGGCCGAGCGCCGACCGCCGCCGCACGAAGGAGACGAGGAACGTCGTGCCCACGGCCATGAGCGCGGCCATCTCCTCCGAGAAGCCCTGGTAGAGATACCAGATGAGCGCGGCGATCGGCAGGAGCAGGTAGCCGTCCTTCCTGAGCACCTCGCCGAGATTCGGCATCTCCTCGCGCGGCACCTTGCGGAGGTTCAGCCGCTTGGCCTCGAAGTGGACGGTGACGTAGACGCAGAAGAAGTAGAGCATCGCCGGAATCGTGGCGGCCAACGCCACCTGCCGGAAGGGCACGCCCACGAAGTCGGCCATGATGAAAGCCGCCGCCGCCATGATCGGGGGCATGATCTGCCCGCCGATCGAGGCGACCGCCTCGACGGCGGCGGCGAACGTGGCGCCGTAGCCGATGCGCTTCATCATGGGGATGGTGAAGACGCCGTCCATCATGACGTTCGCGACGCCGCTGCCCGAGATCGTGCCCAGCAGCGCGCTCGAGAAGACGGAGATCTTGGCGGGCCCGCCCGTGAGCCGCCCGGCCAGCGCCGTCGCGAGCCGGACGAAGAAATCGCCGACCCCGGTCATCGCCACGAACGCGGCGAAGATGATGAACAGGATCAGCACCCCGCTCATGATCCCGACGGGGATACCGTAGAGCCCTTCCTCCTTGCCGAAGAAGCTCTCCATCATCGACGACCACGAGTTGGGCGGTCCGTAGAGAAGCCAGACGAACTTGTCGGACTGCCAGGTCTGAAGCAGAAAGAAAACCGCGGTGAGCGTGATTCCCCAGCCCACCGTGCGCCGTGCCCCCTCGAGCACGGCCAGGACCAGCAGCGTGCCGATCACGACGTCGCCGGTCGTCACCGCGTAGCCCGGGTCCACGAAGCGCGAGAGGTGAACGAGCGTGTACACCTGGGCGCCGAGCGCGACCGCGATGAATCCGAGGTCCACCAGGAACGGCCAGCCGAGCGGATCGCTGAAGTGCTTGCGGCCGAGCGGAAAGAAGAGGAATGCCAGAACGACCATGAACGCCAGGTGCGTCGAGCGGTGCGCGTGGACCTCGGCCTGGCCGTAGTACGTGGAGTAGAAGTGAAAGAGGCTCAGGGCGATCGAGAGGATGACGATGGCAGCCGCGAGCACGGTCTGCGGGCCGCGGCGGCGACCGAGGAGCCAGTCGACCGCCGACGGCCCGCTCGCGAGCTCGGGATCGTTGAAGACGACCGCCACGCGCTATCTCGCGACGCCGACCTCCTTGTAATACCGGAGCGCGCCGGGATGGAAGGGGATGGTGGCGTGCTCCATCGCCATCCTCACGTCGGCCTGGTCGAGCCCGGGGGCGATCTCGTGGATCTCCTTGATCCGTTCCCACCAGAGCTTCGTGATCCGGTAAACGAGTTCATCCGAGAGGCCGGCGTCCACGATCATTTGCTGGAGGAAGCCCGGTGAGGGCAGCTCATTGTCCACCACGCCGTAGAGGCCTTTCGGGACCTTGCTCCTGATGAGCCCGGGCATGGTCGCCAGCGTCCGCTCCACGAGGTCGTTGGGGAAGCCGATCACCCGGATCCCCACCGCCTGCTGGACCGCCATCAGGTCGGGGAAGTTCACCTGGGCGGGGATGAAGATGGCGTCCACGTTCTTGTCCTGGAGCGCCTTGGAGCGGTCGGTGATCGAGGTGTAGCTGATGGTGCCGCCATCCGCCTTGAACTTCTCGGCCGGCATCCCGGCCCCACCCATCAAGGCCTCGACGAGCTCCGTCGTCCCCCAGCCGCGATCGCCGGGCACGATCCGCTTGCCCTTGAGGTCCTGCAGGCTCTTGATGGGGCTGTCCTTGAGGACGACCAGCGCGACGGTGACGGCGCGGCCGAGGTTGCTGGCGATCAGGCGCACGTTCTTCAAGGGCGTCGGATAGTGCTTGCTCTCCCCGTTGTAGCCCTGCTCCGGGTAGGGCGTGAGCGCGAACGCGATCTGGGCCTCGCCCTTGCCGATCCGCGTGACGTTCACGACGCCGCCGCCGATCACGGTGCTGGAGGCGACGTCCGGGAGCGCCGCCGGGAGCAGCGTCGAGAACTTGGCGCCCGCGCGGAACCAGTCGCCGCCGGCGCTCGACACGCCGATCTTGATGAACCTCACTTCGGGCTTCCACGGCTGCTGCTGGCCCCCGACGGGAGCGGCGTAGGCGACGACGAAGGCGAGCATAGCAACAAGGGCGAGTGTCTTTCGCATGCGCGATCCTCCTCGACAGCGGATGGGTTCGTGGTCAGGCGTTCCGCAGACTGTCCGATTCTCCGCAGCCCCTGTCAAGCGCCGACGCCTGTCAGGGTGAGGCCCCCCAGGTCTTGCCGATTGACCTCAACGTTTGTATAGTACTTTGCATGTCGCACCCGACCCTCGGTGTGGAGTACCGGGAGGAACCCTGCCGGAGCGCGCTCAACCGGGTCGAGGGGATGGCGTTCCGCTGGTCGCTCAACCCGTACATGGGCTGCGCCCACCGTTGCACCTTCTGTTACGTCCGGGCCTTCGAGCGGCGTGCCGAGCGGCCGTCGGACGACCGTTACGGGCGCACGATCCGCGTCAAGGTGAACGTCGCCGACGTGCTCCGGACGGAGCTCGCGCGGCGCTCGTGG
>JBOHQB010000135.1:0-8547 GCA_050731995.1 Candidatus Rokuibacteriota bacterium | reverse complement strand
GCGCGGCGACTACCTCGTGCTCGAGGACAACTGCCGCTGCCCGAGCGGCGTCTCGTACGTACTGGAGAATCGGAACCTCCTCACGCGCGTCTTTCCCGAGTTCTTCACGGCCTATCCCGTCCGCCAGGTCCGCGACTATCCGAACCGCCTGCTCGACACGCTGCACTTCTCGGCGCCCCGCTTCGCGGAGCAACCCGTCGCGGTGGTCCTGACGCCGGGCATTCACAACTCGGCCTTCTTCGAGCATTCCTTCCTCGCGCGCGAGATGGGCGTGTTCCTCGTGGAGGGCCGTGACCTGATCGTGGAGGACAATCACTGCTTCATGCGGACCACGCGCGGCCGGCAGCGCGTGGACGTGATCTATCGGCGCGTGGACGAGGACTTCCTCGATCCCCTCACCTTCCGGCGTGACAGCCTGCTCGGCGTCCCCGGGCTGGTTAACGTCTACCGTGAGGGCAACGTCGCGATCGCCAACGCCCCGGGCGCCGGCGTCGCCGACGACAAGAGCGTCTACGCGTACATGCCGGCGCTGATCAAGTACTACCTCGACCAGGATCCGATCCTCGGCCAGGTGGAGACGCACCTGGGCTTCCGCAAGGACGACTTCGCCTACATGCGCGACAACCTCGCGAAGCTCGTGGTCAAGACGTGCGGCGATTCGGGCGGCTACAACATGCTGATGGGGCCGTTCGCGACCAAAAAAGAGATTGACGCGTATCTCGCCAAGATGAAGGAGAACCCGGGCAACTACATCGCCCAGCCGCTCGTCGAGCTGTCGGCCCATCCGACGTACGTCGGGGGACGGTTCGAGCCGCGCCGCATCGACCTGCGCCCCTTCATCCTTTACGGCGAGAAGGTCCAGGTCCTGCCCGGCGGCCTCACCCGCGTGGCGCTCCGCGCCGGCTCCTACGTCGTCAATTCCTCCCAGGGCGGCGGCAGCAAGGACACCTGGGTGCTCGCACCCCGGGCCGCCTGATGCTCTCGCGGGTCGCCGACGCCCTCTACTGGATGGGCCGGTACGTCGAGCGCTCGGAGCACATGACCCGTCTGTTGCTCGTGACCGAGGACTTCTCGTCGGAGACGCAGGGACTGGCCGAGGATCTTGCGCAGACCGCGTGGAAGGACCTCCTCACGATCCTTCCGTCGGCCCAGCTCACGCGCCCGGTCTCGGCGTTCGCGCCCTTGTCACTGCCGTACCTCCAAGCGTTCTTCCTGGACCCGGGCAACGCCTACTCGATCCTGTTCTCGATGCGCAAGGCACGAGAGAACGCGCGCTCCGTCCGGGAGGCTCTGTCGATCGAAGTGTGGCTCGCCATCAACGAATCCTATCGCGCGCTCGAGACGTACGAGAGACAGGCGCCGACCGACATGCCGGGGCTCCGGGACGCGCTCAACGCCACGCACCGGGGACTCTTCGCGATCGTCGGCGCGATGGAAACCACCCTCACCCGCGACGAGGGTTGGCTCTTCCTGAAGCTCGGGAGTGCGATGGAGCGTGCGTACCGGACCGCGCTGATCCTCCGCGCCAAGCTCGTCACGCTGCTCGCACCGGACGCGCCCGCCGATCAGCCCCTCGCGGCGGCCCAGTGGCGGAGTCTCTTGCGCTGTCTCTCCTCTCTCGAGAACTACCGGCGGATTCGCGGCGCGCGGCTCGAGCCCGCGCTGATCGTGCCGTTCCTCTTCTTCGATCCGCAGTCACCGCGCTCGCTCCACTCGGCGACCACGGCCGTCGAGCAGTGCCTCGAGCAGATCGCCGCCGGCGGCACGCTCACGCCGCCCGCGCGTCTCATCGGCCGCCTCGCCGCGGACCTCCGGTACGAAGACGGTTCGCTCGTCCGGAACGGCGACTGGGCGGCGCTCCTCGACCGCGTCGTGGACGTCACGGGGCGCACGCACGAGGCGCTGGCGGCGCAGTACTTCGTGACCTGAGATGCGCCTTCAGATCGAGCACCGGTTCGCCTTCGAATACGATGGCTTCATCAGCGAGTCGTTTCTCGAGCTGCGCCTGCAGCCGAAGACGAATCCCCATCAGACGGTCCACTCGTTCGTCCTGGCCGTCGGCCCGCCGACGCGCGTGCACCGCTACACCGACTGGAACGACAACCTCACCCACCACTTCACCGTGACCAAGTTCCACGACCGGATCGAGGTGGCGAGCGAGTCGCTGGTCGAGACCCACGGGGAGACCGTCGGCCTCACGGCGCTCGACGAGCCGGTCCCCGCGGACGACCCGGCGTACACGCTGCTGGACTTCCTCGCCTTCGACGGGCCCGTGCGCCTCACGCCCGGCCTGCGCGCCCTCCACCGCGCGGTGGCCGTGGACGCGGCGGCGCCGCTCGGCGAGCACGTGCGCGCCTTCGGCGGTCATCTCAAGGAGCGCTTCGGCTACCAGAAGGACGTGACGCGCTTCGACTCGACGACCGAAGATTTCCTCAAGATCGGCGCCGGTGTGTGCCAGGACTTCGCGCACGCGATGCTCGGCCTGCTGCGCCTGTCGCGCATCCCGTGCCGGTACGTCTCCGGCTACCTCCACGTCGAGCGCGAGCGCGACGAATCCTCGCAGAGCCACGCGTGGGTGGAGGTCTGGTCGCCGTCGTCCCGCGGCTGGGTTGCTTTCGATCCCACGCACAACCGCGAGATCGACGCGCGCTACGTCGTCGTCGGCCACGGCCGGCACTACGATGACGTGCCGCCGAACAAGGGCATCTACCGCGGCGTGGCCAACGAGTCGTTGCGCGCCGAGGTTCACACGCGGCCCGTGGCGGCGATGGCGTCACCGCAGTTCCACGAAGAGGTCCGGCCGATCGACCTCAAGGTCTATCAGGAAGCCCCGGTGCGTCGCGCGGACGGTGTCATCGTCCCCGCGGACGACGTCCAGGCCCAGCAGCAACAACAGCAGCAGGCGTATGACCGCAGGGGTTCCGGGTAGATCAGGCCGCGGTTCGCGAATGATTCCGCTCACCCGGACCGCTAACCTAAACCGAGTAGTTTCCGCTGTTTTGGGCCGGTCTTCGCCTCGGGTGAGAGGCCGCCTCGGCTACGGTCTCACGGCCGGACGCAGTTGATGTAGGTCCAGCAGCACCGGAACGCCGGCCGGCCGCCGAAGAGCGTGTCCATCGCGTGGCGGATGAGCGCCAACCGGTCGCCGACCGCTTCCTTGCTGGGCGCCTTGCCGTCCACCTTGACGGAGGCGCCGACCCAGCCCAGCACCGCCTCATGGTAGGCGCTCAGGAACTCGAACCAATCCTCGACCCGGGCTTCGATGGTGCGGGCCGTCACCGCCTCTACCGTGAACCCGGCCTTCTCGAGGCAATGCAGGTAGTGCTCGAGCGGCTGCACCGGCAGGAAGACTTGGTCACGGTAGGCGACGTGCGCCTGCATCCGGTGCTCGTCGTCCAGGAGCGGCCGGTGGACGGCGTAGCGGGGGTCGTTGCGGACCAGCCCGGTGGCGACCTCGTGGATCGCCCACACGGTCTCGTCCAGGATCCACTCGCTCGGCCGGGCCTGGGGGTTGCGGATGTTGCCCGACTGCACGAACACGCGTCCGCCTGGTCGCAGAACGCGGGCCCAGGAAGCGAGCGTCTCCGGGAGGTCCCGGTAGAGGTGGATCGCGTTGGTGGACGCGACGGCGTCGGCCTGGCGCGCCAGCAGCTCCGGCCCGATCACTTCCTCGAGGAGCTCGATCCGCTTCTCCTCCTTGAACCAGCGCAGGAGCCGGAACGCGACGCGCTCCTCGTCGCGGAACTTGTCGAGCGCGACGCGGAGGAACTTGGGCGAGCTGTCTACGACCAGCATTCCGACCTGGCGGTCAAAGATTCTCAAATTGAGCCGATCGAGGAGGATCCCGGTTCCACCCGAGTAATCGATCAGGAGCTGGCCCTCCTCCAGGTGCCGGGCCAGATCCTCCACTGTCGGATCGAGGTTTCGGTACCACCCATGGTTCTCGACGGTGTCGTACCGGAGGCCGAAGGTGTCCACGGGCTGCCGCGTCCAGTCCTCGTCGGGAACACGCTGGAAGCCGGGCGGCCACTGGAAGCGGCGCCGGGGCCCGCCGGCCGGCTGGATCGGAGCGCTGAGCCCACTGTGGATGCGCAAGAGCTCGGGGATGGTGGCCGGTGGCCGCCGGCCCCAGCCGCATTCGGTGGCGATGCCGAAGCCGGACACGAAACGGCGGGCGACCTCCATGCGGCGGGCGGTCCCCTCGGCACCGTCGGTGTGGTGGATCAGGCCGAGATAGAGCTCGGTCTCAGGGCGCAGGCGTAGCTCCCGTAGCGGGGCGTAGTACGCCTCGTCTACGCGGTCGCGCGGGACCGGCAGGTGGATCCAGTTGAGGGGACGGCCCAGGCTCGCCGCCAGCGCGTTGGCGATGTCGACCGGCTTGCCGGCGTCCGCCGGCTCCTTGAAGTGCCGGTGCTGGACGTCACCGTAGCAGAAGTGGTAGCCGAGCTGGACGTCCGGCGGCACGTGCCGGGAGAGCCGTAGCAGCCGCTCCAGGATGCCGCCCTTGACGTCGTCGAACCAGACCGGAAAGACGCCCTCCAGCATTCCGAACTCGAAGTTCGTGTCCCACTGGATGGCAAGCTGGTCGTGTGGCACGTCCTGGAGAATGGTCCGCAGCTCGCCCAGCAGTTGAGCCTCGTAGATCGGTTCCAGGAGCCCCTGGTGGTCGGGAACCACGAAGGCGCTGATCGGGGCCAGCGGGGTGGGCAGGCAAACCTGGAAGCGACAGGCGACCGGAACCAGTCCGTCGCGCTTGAGACGCGCGAAGACGCGATAGGAGGCGCTCGCCGCGTCCGCGTACCCCAGGGCCCCGAAGGTCACGCTCTCCGGGCGCACGCCCTCCCCGAGGCGGACTCGGGGCAGCGGCCGCCAGCTGTTCGGGCCGGGAGGCACCACCTCGAGCTGCCCCAGGGTCGTGAAGACCGGAAGCTGCCACACGATCCAGTCGGAGCGGGGGCCGGTCTCACCGTCGGGGATGCGCCGCACGCGATCCCCGAGCTCGACGGCGACGGTGCGGAAGACAACCTCAGCGCTGGCCAGCGGCACGCTGCCGACTAGGTGTACGCCATGCGCCGGGGACGGGGCCATTGCTGTCATGCCCACACGCGGATGAGCACGAGCATCTGCCCGGACCTGCGCCGCGTCAAGAGGACGGGCCCGCGACAGAGAACGGGCCCCGGCCCTCCCGTTCGGGGTCACTCGCCGGTCGGGATCCTCAAGCACCCGACGTTCGACCACATCCTCTCCGGGTGCACGTCCCTCCGCGTTCTCGAGCTGGCCACACCGCCCTCTGGACAGAGCGAAGCCTCGGTGCGCACGGTGGGAGGGGTTTTCGCTTCACGCGAACGTGGCGGTACCGCGAATTCGGAGGCTCAGGGCGGCGTCATCCGTCGGAAGCCGGCGCGCTCGAAGTGGCGGTCGAAGGCGAAAGCCACCGGGATGTCGATGGCGCGCATGATGGCGAAGCTGAGGCAGTCCGTGAAGCTGACCCGACCTTCGTTCAGGCGCGCATAGACGTTCAGGGCCGCCTGCTCCAGCGCTTCGTCGGTACGGACGATCTGGATGACCCGGCTGGCGAGGAGGCTCTTCGCGAACCGCACCGCGCGGTCAGGACGCAGCCGCCCCCCGATTAGCGAGACGGATTCGTCGAGCACGTGGTGTGACGTGAAGAGGAGCGGGCGGCGCCACATGCACCATTGTTGGATGGCCAACGCCTCGTCGTGGTGCTCATCGCTCGCGTCCTCGAGGGCATAGAACGCCGAGGTATCGATGAAGAGTTTCTCGCTGGTCACGCTCTCCCGGACGGTCAGCGCTTCGTCCGATAGAGGTAGCGATCATGCTGTGCAGCGACTCTGGACGATCCCGAGCGCCCCGGACGGCGACCGACCTTGAAGAAGGGATCCTTCTCCCAGTCCTTGCCCGTCAGCGCGCCCACCCGCCCGATGTAGTCGCCGATCATCTCCTGGAATATCGCGGACAGCGTGACCCCGCGCTCGGCGGCCAACCTTTTGAGCTGGCGGAGCTCGGCCGGATCCAATCGAACGTTCGTCGAGACGCGCGTCGCCACAGGGATTCCTCCTAGCGTGGGAGCGATGATGCCACACTTGTTGCAGTGTGGCAACCGCCGCGTGGTGGATGTTAATGGCGACCGAGCCGGGCGACTCGACTTTCGCGCTAGCCCAACCAGTCCTTCTCTGTGTCGCTATCTCTTGCGCCCGCCGCTTGCGCATGGCCTGGCCGTGGGTCGGGAGTCCGTCCGGCGAATCCGGCGTGAGCTCGGGCTGCCGCCCCAGCGGGCCGGCGGGCCGCCGGCAACCAGCGGAGAACCGCAGAGCCACGATCGACCGGGCTACTCACGGTCCGGAGAACTTCTGCGCGTTGCCCATCGCGGGCCAGGCCGCGAGCTGGACGTTCGTCAGGATCTGCTTGAGGTGGTTCCGGTCGTGATGGACCCACTCGTGGAGCAGCTCGTCGACGCGCAGGCGGCCGACCTTCGGGTGGAGCCCCCCGCGCGCAAGATCGGCGGGCCGGAGCGCGGCGACGAGCGTCACCGCGTCGTGGCGGAGCGCGGCGAGCTCGCGCAGCAGGTCGGCCGTGTCGCGCTCGCAGTCGCCGCGCTGCCGCGCGACCTCGTTCTGGTCCCAGGATTCCAGCCGGGGCTCGCCGGCGCTCAGGATGATCCGGAGGCGCCCGGCGAAGCCGCGGCGCTCCGCCTCGATGAGGTGGCCGAGGACCTCGTTCACGCACCACTCGCCGGGCGCCGGGTGGAAGGTCGCGAGCCGTTGCGGCAGCGCCTGCGCCTCCGCGCGGATCGCCTCCCCGGACGCGACGAGCAGCAGCGCCGCCTCCGCGGGCGTGAAGCTCACCGGCGCACCACGCGCCGCGCCTTCAGCTCGTGGCGCGGCAGCGTCCGTGGCGGAGCGACGGCGACCTCGAGTCGGATGCCGAGCGCCGTCCGCAGCGCCTCCTGGATCGCCTCGACGCCCACGCCGCCGGCACTCGCAACTCCATGATCGAGCTCGACGAGCACGCGGACCTCGTCCAGCTCGCCGCGGCCGAAGACCTCGATCTGGAATCCGTCCACGGGGAAGCGGCGGACGACACCCTCGACCGCCGCCGGGAAGACGTTGACGCCGCGGACGATCAGCATGTCGTCGAGTCGGCCGAGGATGCCGCCCTCGAGGCGCGCGAACGTCCGGCCGCAGGCGCACGGGCGGTCGGCCAGGCGCACGCGGTCGCCGGTACGATAGCGGATCACCGGCGAGCCCACGCGCCCGAGGTTGGTCAGCACGAGCTCCCCTTCCGGCGCGGGGGCACCGGTCGCCGGATCGAGCACCTCGGCGATGAACTCGGTCTCGTTGACGTGGAGCCCCGCCTGCGCCTCGCACTCGTAGCCGTAGGCCCCCATCTCCGTCATGCCCGCGTGGTCGTAGGCGCGCGCGCCCCACCCCTCCTCGATCCGCGCGCGCACGGCCGGAATGCCGGCGCCCGGCTCGCCCGCGTGGACCGTCACGCGCACCGGAAGCTTGCGGAGGTCGAGGCCCCGCTCGCGCCCGACCTCGAGGAGATGGAGCGCGTAGGACGGCGTGCAGACGAGCGCGGTCGCGCCGAGCGCCTCCATCTGGTGCAGACGCGAGGGCGAGTCGAGGCCGCCGCCGGGGATCGCGAGCGCGCCGAGGGCGCGCGCGCCCTCGAAGCCTGCCCAGAAGCCGATGAAGAGCCCGAACGAGAACGGGACGAAGACGCGGTCGCCGGGCCCGACGCCCGCGCCCGCCAGCACGAAGCCCCAGCACCGCTGCCACCACTCCCACGACTCCTGCGTGTCGAGCCAGCGGATCGGCGCGCCCGACGTGCCGCTGGTCTGGTGCACCCGCACGTAGTGGTCGGCGGGGAACGTGAGGTTGGCCCCGAACGGCGGGTGGCGCTCCTGGTCCTCGACGAGCTCGCGCTTCGTCAAGAGCGGCAGCCGGGCGAAGTCGTCCCAGCCGCGCAGGTCGGCGGCGCGACTCACACCGGCCGCGTTCCACTTCGCCGTCCAGAACGGATTGCCCGGCGCGCCGAGCAGCGCCTCCGCCATCGCGGCGAAGCGCGTCCACTGGCGCTCGCGGAGCCGTGCGCGATCCAGTGTTTCGAGCGTCGGGTCGTACACGCTCAGGCGCGCAGCTTGAAGCGCTGGATCTTGCCGGTCGCCGTCTTCGGCAGCTCGCCGACGAACTCGATCCAGCGCGGGTACTTGTAGGGCGCGATCTTGTCCTTCACGAACGCCTTCAGCTCGTCGGCGAGCGCCGGGCTCGCCGGTACCTCGCCCTTGAGGACGACGAACGCCTGGGGCTTCACAAGCCGGTCCGCGTCCTCCTTGCCGACGACCGCCGCCTCGAGCACGGCCGGGTGCTTGATGAGCGTGGCCTCGACCTCGACCGGCGACACCCAGATGCCGCCCACCTTCAGCATGTCGTCGGCGCGGCCGCAGTACCAGAAGTAGCCGTCCGCGTCCTGGTAGTACTTGTCGCCCGTCTGGATCCAGTGGCCGAAGAGCGTCTCCTTGGT
>JBOHQB010000134.1:0-2985 GCA_050731995.1 Candidatus Rokuibacteriota bacterium | reverse complement strand
GGACCGTCCCGTTCACGCTCTTCGGCTCCGGCAGGCCGGCCGCCTCGAGGATCGTCGGCGCGATGTCGATGACGTGGTGCCACTGCGATCGCACCTCGTTCTTCGCCTTGATGCCCTTGGGCCAGTGGATCACCATCCCGTTGCGGGTGCCGCCGTAGCTCGAGGCGACTTGCTTCGTCCACGTGAAGGGCGTGCCCCCCGCGACCGCCCATCCAGCCGCGTAGTGGGGATACGTCGTCGGGCCGCCCAGCTCGTCGTAGTGCTTCAGGACGTCCTGGACGGTCTCGGGCACCTGGTTGAAGTAGGTGTACTCGTTGAAGAGCCCGCTCATGCCCCCTTCGGCGCTCGCCCCGTTGTCGCCCACGATGTAGACGATCAGCGTGTTGTCGAGCTGGCCCGTCTGCTCGATCGCCTTGATCAGCCGGCCGATCTCCGTGTCGGTGTACTCGCCGAACCCGGCGAACACCTCCATCTGGCGGGCGAAGAGCTTCTTCTCGTCCGGCGTCAGCGCGGCCCAGTCTTTGATGGCCGTGGGCTTCGGCGCGAGCTTCGTGTCCGGCGGCACCACGCCCAGCCGCTTCTGCCGCGCTAGCGTCTCCTCGCGCAGCGCGTCCCAGCCCTGGTCGAACTTGCCCTTGTATTTAGCGATCCACGACTTCGGCACGTGGTGCGGCGCGTGAGTGGCGCCCGGCGCGAAGTACATGAAGAAGGGCCTCTCCGGCGTGAGCGACTTCTGGTACTGCATCCAGGCGATGGCCTGGTTGGTCATGTCGGTCATGAAGTGGTAGTTGGGGTCCTTCGGCAGCTCGACCTGGACCATCCCGTCGTAGATCAGCGGCGCCCACTGGTTGGTCTCGCCCCCGAGGAAGCCGTAGAACTTGTCGAACCCCGAGCGGGTCGGCCAGCGGTCGGTCGGCCCGGACGGGCTGACCTCCCACGCCGCGGTCTCATGGGACTTGCCGAAGGCGGCGGTGCTGTAGCCATTCAGCCGCAGCATCTCCGCGAGCGGCGCCACGCTGTTGGGGCGCTGGCCGGTCTGCCCGGGGAAGGCGGTGGCGGTCTCCGTGATCGAGCCCATGTTGTTCGTGTGATGGTTGCGGCCGCTGAGCAGCGCTGCGCGGGTCGGCGAGCAGAGCGCCGTGGTGTGAAACATGTTGTAGCGCAGCCCGCCGGTGGCCAGGCGCTCCACGGTCGGCATGTGGATCGGCCCGCCGAAGGCGCCGGACTGGCCGAATCCCATGTCGTCGATCAGCACGATGAGAACGTTCGGCGCGTTGGCCGGCGCCTTCACCTCGAACCGCGGCGGCGGCGTGGCGTTCCGCGCGTCGAACACGGTGCTGTGCGGGTACTGGGGCTCCGGGATCGGCAGCACCGTGCGGTCTGTCGGAAACACCACCTTCGCGGCTCCCCCCTGGGCGGCAACGGGCGTCGCCGTCAACGGGACCAAAGCGAGGGTGAGGCTCAGGGCGAGGGTCATCGATGTCCGAATCACGAGCGATCTCCTCTCACGTTGATTACGTTGACCAGGTCCTTTGTCTTCCAGCCGTCGAGGTCGTACTCGGCCATGCAGGTCTCGGCGAACGCTTTCCAGCGATCGTACTGGCCGGACGCCTGCGCGCCGAAGAGCGCGTAGCGTCGGATCTCTTCGTGGCTGCCCGAGTAGTTTATCTCATAGAGCTCGTGGCGGCCGCCGAACTCGGTCCCGACCGCGTCCCACAGGAGCTTCATCAGCTTGACGCGCTCGACCGCGTCGACACCGCCCGATCCGCGCAGATAGAGGTCGAGGTACTTGCGAAGGTCGGGGGTCTTGAAGTCGCGCGCGTGAGAGTTCAGATAGATGAGCCCGCTCGCCACGGTCTTCTCGATGAGGTTCTTGACCTGGACGTAGGCCTCGGGCGCCAGCACCTGGTACGCCGCCGCCGGCTCCATCCCCGGCAGGATGCAGCCGCCGGTCCACGGTTCCGCGGTCTTCGCCATCGCGTCGGACAAGCCCCAGATCATGTTGCGCCACGCGATGACTTCCCCGATGTTCGCCTCCACGCCGCGGAACGTCCGCGTCCCCGTGACCTCGGTCGCCTTGATCAGGAGGCCCGTGATGAAGTCGAGCTTGACCGCGAGCCGCGTGCAGCCGTGGATGAGGGCGCGCGGCAGGAACCCGGTGCGCGGGAAGAAATTGTTTGCCTTCTCGACGTCGGCGAAGACGAACACGTCCTCCCACGGCACGAACACCTCGTCCATCACGAAGATCGCGTCGTTCTCGTCGAGCCGGCTGGAGAGCGGATAGTCGAACGGGCTCCCGAGCATGGCGGCGCGCAGCTCGTTGGAGACGCGACAGATGAGCTTCACGCCCTTGGCGTTCGTCGGCACCATGAAGACGACGGCGAAGTTCCGGCCCTGCACGGGAATGAGCCCGTGATGGGCGACGAACGTGAAGTGGGTCAGCGCCGAGCCCGTCGCCACGACCTTGGCGCCGGAGACGTAGATGCCCGCGTCGGTCTCTTTGGTGACGCGCGCGTAGACGTCGGTGGGGCCGCCGGGCGCGCCGGGCGCCATGTTGCGGTCGACGGGCGGGTGGATGATCGCGTGGTTGATGAACGGCACGCGCTCCTGCGAGAAGCGGTACCAGCGCCGCGCGTTATCCTGATAGGGAGCGTAGAACTCCGCGTTCGCGCCGAGCGTCGCGAGAAACGCCGCCTTGTAGTCGGGCGAGCGCCCGAGCCAGCCGTAGGTGAGGCGCGCCCAGCCGGCGATCGCGTCGCGCGCGGCGACCTGCTCGTCCACCGTCGTCGGCGCGCGGAAATAGCGGTGCGTGAACCCGCCCCAGTCGGTCGGCATCGTCAGGACGTTCTGACCGGTCTTGTGATCCTCGTGCAGCGCGTCGTAGAGGCGCGCGATCATCCGGGCGCAGTTCTGGAACGCCGGATGCGCGGTGATGTTCTTCACGCGCTCCCCGTAGATCCAGACCTCGCGGTCGTCGTCGAGGCT
>JBOHQB010000133.1:0-4038 GCA_050731995.1 Candidatus Rokuibacteriota bacterium | reverse complement strand
GTGTGCAACTACACGGGAGGTTGGCCTTGCAGACACTCACACGTGCTCTCGCACTGGGACTCGTCGTGGCGCTCGCCGTGGTGGTGCCGGCCGGCGCCCAGCAGGAGACGGTGAAGATCGGCTTCATCACGTCGCTCTCCGGGCCCGCCGGGATCATCGGCGAGCACATGAAGAACTCCGTCGAGCTGGCGCTCGACCACCTCGGGCGCAAGGTCGGCGGGCTGCCCGTCGAGGTCATCTACGGTGACGACCAGCGCAAGCCTGACGTCGGCAAGCAGCTCGCCGACGAAATGCTCAAGAAGCACAAGGTCCACTTCGTCAGCGGCATCATCTGGTCGAACATCATGCTGGCGGTCGCGCCGACGGTGACGGAGGCCGGGACGTTCATGATCGGCACCAACGCCGGCCCGCACGAGCTGGCGGGCAAGATGTGCTCGGAGCTCTTCTTCACGACGTCGTGGCAGAACGACCAGACGCCCGAGGCGATGGGCAAGTACATGCAGGACCAGGGCCTCACCGACGTGTACGCGATGGCCCCGAACTACGCCGCGGGCAAGGACATGATCTCGGGCTTCAAGCGGTACTTCAAGGGCAAGATCGTCGACGAGGTCTACACGAAGCTCGGCCAGCAAGATTACCAGGCGGAGATCAGCCAGCTCCGCGCCAAGAGCCCCAAGGCCGTCTTCGTCTTCTATCCGGGAGACATGGGCATCCAGTTCCTCAAGCAGTACGCGCAGGCCGGACTGCGCGGGCAGATCCCCCTCTACTCGGTGTACACCGTGGACGAGATCTCGCTGCCGGCGGTGAAGGAAGACGCGGTCGGCAACTACGAGACGCGCTACTGGTCGCCCGACCTCAAGAATGAGGCGAACGCAAAGTACGTGGCGGACTTCAAGAAGAAGTTCGGCAAGACGCCGGTGTTCTATGGCGCCCAGTCCTACGACGGCATCATGCTGATCGACTCGGCCGTGCGCGCGGTCAAGGGCAACCTCGCGGACAAGAAGGGCATGATCGCCGCGATGCGGAAGGCGGACTACAAGTCGACGCGCGGCCGGTACACGTACAACGTGAACCATTTCCCGATCCAGAACTTCTACCTGCTGCGCTCCGTCGCGGTGGGCGGGGACGTCGAGATGCAGATCCAGAAGACGATCTTCGAGAACCACAAGGACGCTTACTACCAGGAATGCGGGATGAAGTGGTAGCGTCCTGAAGCTTCTCTTCCTCGTCCTCGAGCAGACGCTCAACGGGCTCCAGTTGGGCGTCATGCTTTTTCTGATGGCTGCGGGCCTCACGCTCGTCTTCGGCATCATGAACATGGTCAACCTCGCCCACGGCTCGCTCTACATGGTCGGCGCGTACCTGGCGACGACCTTCTACGGGTGGACCGGCAACTTCCCGCTCGCGGTGCTGCTGGCTCTGGCGGGTACCCTCGTCGTGGGCGTTATCACCGAGGTCGTGGCGCTGCGGACGCTCTACGAGCGCGATCACCTCGACCAGGTGCTGGCGACCTTCGGGCTCATCCTCTTCTTCAACGAGGCGATCGCGATCCTGTGGGGGCGCGCCGCCCTGTACACGGGCCTGCCCGCGTGGCTCTCCGGCTTCGTCCAGGTGCTGCCCGGCGTCCGGTATCCTGTCTACCGGGCGCTCGTCATCCTGGTCGGTCTCGTCGTCGCGGCGCTCCTCTGGGTCGTCGTCACGCGCACGCGGCTCGGGATGCTGATCCGCGCCGGCGCCTCGAACCGGACGATGGTCGGGGCCCTCGGCGTCAACATCCGCCTGCTCTACACGGTCGTCTTCGGATTCGGCGCGGCGCTCGCGGGGCTCGCCGGGCTCATGGCCGGACCGATCTACGCGGTCCAACCCGGCATGGGCGAGCAGATCCTCATCCAGGTCTTCGTCGTGATCGTCATCGGTGGCATCGGCTCGATCCGGGGCGCCCTCGTCGGCGCCGTCATCGTCGGCATGGTGGACACGCTTGGCCGCGCGTTTCTCAAGCCGATGCTCGCCACGGTCGTCATGCCCTCGACGGCCGACACGGTCGGGCCCGCGCTCGCCTCGATGCTGATCTACATGCTGATGGCGGCGGTGCTGGCGTTCCGGCCGCAGGGCCTCTTCCCGGCGCGCGGGGTCTGAGCCCATGGCGTCGCGCGCGCGCGCGATCGCGATCGTGCTCGGGCTGCTGCTGCTGGCGGCGGTGCCGCCGGTCGCCGCCGTCCTGAACCAGCCCTTCTACCTGGACCTGTTCCGCCGCATCATGATCTTCGCCATCGCCGCGCTCTCGCTCGATCTGATCCTCGGCTACGGGGGCATGGTCTCGTTCGGTCACGCCGCCTACCTGGGCGTCGGCGCCTACGCGGTCGGCGTCCTCGGCCACCACGGGATCCACAACGGCTATCTCCAGTGGACCGTGGCGATCGGCGCCTCGGCGCTGCTCGCGCTCGGGATCGGCGCGGTCTCCATCCGTACGAGCGGGGTGTACTTCATCATGATCACGCTCGCGTTCACGCAGATGCTCTATTACCTCGGGATCAGCCTCGCCGAGTACGGCGGCGACGACGGCATGCGGCTCACATCGCGGAGCCAGTTCCCGGGGCTGCTCGACCTCCGCAATCCGACCGTCTTCTACTACGTCGTGCTCGCGATCCTCGTCGCGTGTCTCGGCATCGGCCACCGGATCGTCAACGCGCGGTTCGGCATGGTCATCCGCGCGGCCCGCTCCAACGAGGCGCGCGCGCGCGCGATCGGCTTCTCGCCGTATCCGTACCGCCTCGGGGCCTTTGTCGTCGCCGGCGCCATGGGCGGCATCGCGGGGGCGCTCCTCGTGAACCACACCCAGTACCTGACACCCGAGTTCATGCACTGGACGCGCTCGGGCGAGATCATGTTCATGGTGATCCTGGGCGGCATGGGCACGCTCGCCGGCCCCGTGCTCGGCGCGGCCGTGCTGCTCCTGCTCGAGGACGTGCTGTCCGCGTGGACCAAGCACTGGCAGATCATCCTCGGTCCGTTCCTCCTGCTGGCCGTGCTCTTTGCCAAGCGCGGCCTCTTCGGTCTCCTGCCCGGCGGGCGCGATGGTTGAGCCGCTGCTCGAGATCCGCGGAGTCACGAAACGGTTCGGGGCGCTCACCGCGACGGACCGGATCGACCTGGAGGTGCGGGAGGGGGAGACGCACGCGATCATCGGTCCGAACGGCGCGGGGAAGACGACGCTGATCAGCCAGCTCGCCGGTGATCTCCGCCCCGACGCGGGCACGATCCGGTTTGCCGGCCACGACGTGACCGGGCTCGGCGCGCCGGCGCGCGCGCGACGCGGCCTCGCGCGCTCGTTCCAGATCACGTCGATCTTCCGGGAGTTCAGCGCGCTCGACAACGTGGCGCTGGCGGTCCAGGCGCACGCGGGTCATTCGTTCCGCTTCTGGCGGCCGGCGCGCCGGGAGGCCGCGCTCCGCGATCCCGCGCGGGCGATGCTCGAGCGCGTGGGTCTGGGGGAGCGGGCCGACGTTCCCGCCGCCAACCTCGCCCACGGCGAGCAGCGCCAGCTCGAGATCGCGATGGCGCTCGCGACGCGTCCGCGCCTGCTCCTGCTCGACGAGCCGGTCGCCGGGATGGGGGCGGACGAGTCGCAGCGGATGATCCGGTTCCTCGCCGATCTGAAGGGGCGACAGACGATCGTCCTCGTCGAGCACGACATGGACGCGGTCTTCACGCTCGCCGATCGCGTGTCGGTACTCGTCTACGGCCGCATCATCGCCACCGGCACGCCCGAGGAGATCCGCTCGCACGCCGAGGTCCGGCGCGCGTACCTCGGCGAGGACGCGCCGTGCTGACCGTCGAAGGCCTCGAGACCGCCTACGGCGTGAGCCAGGTGCTCTTCGGCGTCTCGTTCCGGGTCGGCGCGGGCGAGGTGGTGACGCTGCTCGGGCGGAACGGCATGGGCAAGACCACGACGGTGCGTTCGATCATGGGGATCGTGCCGCCGCGCGCCGGCACCGTCCACTTCGACGGCCGCGCGATCCACGGCCTGCCGTCGTACCG
>JBOHQB010000132.1:0-1561 GCA_050731995.1 Candidatus Rokuibacteriota bacterium | reverse complement strand
ACGTCGTCTCCCACAGCGCTCGCACCGGGACAGCGAACATGCCGTCGCCGAAGCTCGCGGTCGTTTCACCGTCGTAGAGCACCACACCGGCCGTCCAGCGCTTTGCGGCCGCCTCGCGTAGCTTCCTGAGGCCGCGGAAGTCTGCCGGCGTCACGGTAGCGGCGGCCTTCACCTCGACGCCAGCCACCCTCGCGGCGCCTTCCTCGAGCACGATATCCACCTCGACGCCGTCGCGGTCCCGGAAGTGGTGAAAGGCGATCGGCGCCTCGCGCCAGCTCGCCTGTCGTTTCAGATCCTGCAGGACGAAGGTCTCGAGCAGCGGGCCCAGCGCGGAGCGATCCGCGTGGAGCCGCTCCGCATCGAGGCCGAGCAGGGCGCAGGCCACCCCGGTGTCGCCGATGTGCAGCTTGGGCGTCTTCACGAGCCGGCTCATCCGATTGCTGTGCCACGGCGGCAGGCGCTCGAGCAGGAACACCCGCTCGAGCAAGGTGACGTAGTCGTGGATCGTCTGGCGGGTGAGCTGGAACGGCCCCGCCAGATCGCTGACGTTGATGAGTTGCGCGGTGTAGCCCGCGGCCACCGCCAGCAAACGCGGGAATGCGTCAAGTGCCCGGATTCGTGCGAGGTCTCGCACGTCGCGCTGGACCTGGGTGTCGACGTAGTCCCGGTACCAGGCGGAGCGGCGCGCCGCACCCCGACGCAGGAGCGCGGCGGGGTAACCGCCGCCCACGATGCGTTCCGCCAGAGCCACCCCGAGGCGTTCGGAGGTGCGGGTCGGGAACGCTCCGGCGAACAGGACGTCGAGGAAGCGTGAAGTCTTGCCCGCGAGTTCGCACTGGGTCAGGGGATGCAGCCGCAGGAGACCCATCCGGCCTGCGAGCGAGTCGGCGAGCCGCGGCACCAACAGCACGTTGGCCGAACCCGTCAGGATGAACCGCCCCGGCACGCGCCGTCGGTCCACCGCGCTCTTCAGTGCGGTGAAGAGCGCCGGCACCCGCTGCACCTCGTCGAGGATGACGCGGTTGGGCAGCTCCGCGACAAACCCGACGGGGTCGGCCTCCGCGGCGGCCCGGGCAACATCGTCGTCAAAGGAGTAGTAGCGGTACCCGCGGCGCTCGCCGACATCCCGGGCCAGGGTTGTCTTCCCGCTCTGGCGAGGCCCGTGGATCAATACCACCGGCGTGTCGGCCAGCGCCTCGCGGATACGCGGCGCCAGGAACCGCGGGAAGCGTCGGGTCGACGGCGGCATGACCCATCGTAAGCGCGGCCTCGGCTGATTGCAAGAATAGGGTCCGGCTGATCGCTAGTTTGCGGTCCGGCTGATCGCCACTCGTCCGGGGCGGAGGCGACCGCTCCGCACCAGAGTCGAGCGCTCCGCAGGCGCTCTCGGGCCGGGGGGCGTCATGTCCGGGCCCGCGCTCGGTGAAGGGGATAGGCGGATAGGCTGCCTTGACACGCCGGGGGTCCTCTTCTACTCTCGGCCTGCGGCGACGCACGCGGTGCGCGCCGATCAACCGCTGATGGCCTCCCGTTACCTCGAGCCCGAGATCGAGCGGCGTTC
>JBOHQB010000131.1:0-1801 GCA_050731995.1 Candidatus Rokuibacteriota bacterium | reverse complement strand
CTGCTCCAGACCTTCGCCGACCAGGCGGTGATCGCGATCGAGAACGTGCGCCTGTTCACCGAGCTGCAGACGCGCAACCGCGAGGTCACCGAGGCGCTCGAGCGACAGACCGCCACGGGCGAGATCCTGAGAGTCATCTCCAGCTCGCCCACCGATACGCAGCCGGTGTTCGACGCGATCCTGGACAGCGCAACGCGCCTGTGCGTAGCGGAGCACGGCATCCTGTTAACGTACGAGGAGGGAGCCTTCGAGACGGTCGCGTGCCGCGGCCTCAGCGCCGAGGCCGAAGCCACCTTCCGCGCGCAGCCGGTACGGCCCGGACTGCAATCGGGCCTCGGGCGGATGCTCGCCGACAAACGGACGGTTCAGATCGCGGACGTCACAGACGACATCGCGTACCGCCAGGGCGACCCTCTGCGAGCCCGCACGGTGACCCTGCTCGGCGCCCGCACGGCCATGTGGCTGCCGCTCCTCAAGGGCGACAGCGTGGTCGGCGCCCTCGCGATCTACCGCCGCGACGTGCGCCCGTTCACGGACAAGCAGATCGAGCTGGTGGCCACCTTCGGGGACCAGGCGGTGATCGCGATCGAGAACGTACGCCTGTTCACCGAGTTGCAGCAGCGCACCGGTGAGCTGACGCGCTCGGTCGATGAGCTGAAGGCACTCGGCGAGATCGGGCAGGCCGTCAGCTCGACGCTGGACCTCGAGACCGTCCTCACGACGATCGTCTCGCGGGCCGTGGCGCTCTCAGGTGCGGCGGCGGGTACCGTCCACGAGTTCGACGAGGCGAGCCAGGAGTTCGGGATGCGCGCGACCCACAATACGGAGCGCGAGCTGATCGAGCTCCAGCGGGCCGAGCCGGTGCGCCTGGGCCAAGGCGCGATCGGCCAGGCCGCCCAAACGCGGATGCCGGTCCAGATCAGCGACATCCGCGAGGCGCCATTCTACGCGGCCCGGCCGCGGCTGCGGGAGCTGCTCCTCGAGTCCGGTTACCGGTCGGTGCTGGCGGTGCCGCTCCTGGTCGAGGATCGCATCCTCGGCGCTCTGGTGGTCCTGCGCCGTGAGATCGGCGAGTTCTCGCCCGACGCCGTCAACCTGCTCCAGACTTTCGCCACTCAGTCGGCCCTCGCCATCCAGAACGCGCGCCTGTTCCGGGAGATCGAGGACAAGGGCCGGCAGCTCGAGGTTGCCGACCGCCACAAGTCCGAGTTCCTCGCTAACATGTCGCACGAGCTGCGGACGCCGCTGAACGCCGTCATCGGCTTCTCGGAGGTCCTGCTCGAGAAGATGTTCGGCAAGCTCAACAAGAAGCAGGAGGAGTATCTGAAAGATATTTACGACTCGGGGCGCCACCTCCTGTCGCTCATCAACGACATCCTCGATCTCTCCAAGATCGAGGCGGGGCGGATGGAGCTCGAGCTGACGCAGTTCGACCTGCCCGCCGCGATCGACAATGCGCTGACCCTCGTCAAGGGCCGCGCCGCGACCCATGCGATCATCCTCACGCCGCACGTGGATCCGGCGCTCGGCGAGTTCGTGGCCGACGAGCGAAAGCTCAAGCAGGTGCTCGTGAATCTGTTATCGAACGCCGTCAAGTTCACCCCGGAAGGCGGCCGCGTGGAGGTCCGCGCGGTGCCCGAGAACGGCGGTGTGGAGATCAGCGTCACCGACACGGGCATCGGCATCGCGCCCGAGGACCAGGAAGCGATCTTCGAGGAGTTCCGCCAAGTCGGATCGGACTACTCGCGCAAGCGCGAGGGCACGGGGCTCGGGCTCACGCTCACGCGCCGCTTCGTCGAGC
>JBOHQB010000130.1:0-6372 GCA_050731995.1 Candidatus Rokuibacteriota bacterium | reverse complement strand
AAGAGGAGAGAGGACGACATGGCCCAGCTGACGATTCCCCTGGACGCGGCCCGATTCGCGAAAGGCATGACCTGGAAGGACTACATGGCCCAGATGGGCGACACGCGCGAGCGCACCGAGGGCAACTATGCGAAGTCGACGCTGACCGACGACGAGAAGAAGTTCTTCGGCTCGGTCAGCGGCGTGCGCTACGTGCTGATGCTCGCCGAGAACTGGTGCGGCGACGTCCACCGCAACTCCCCGCTCATCGCCCACGTCTGCGACGCGATGCCGGGCGCCGAGCTCCGCGTGTTCCTCCGCGACCAGAACGCGGACCTCCGCGACACCTTCCTGAACAACGGCTACCAGTCCATTCCCGTCGTCGTCTTCTTCGACAAGGACTGGAACGAGATCGGCCGCTGGCTCGAGCGCGCCCACGCGGCGACGGCGAAGGCGACCGCGATCCGCGGCAAGACCCTCGAGGTCGCGCCCAAGGACAAGGAGAGCCAGGACAAGGCCATGGGCGAGTTCCGCACGATGGTCCAGGCGGAATACGAGGCGCCGGGCGCCGCCCTCTGGCGCGCGGCCGCCAACGAGGTGAAGGTGCTCCTCGAGCAGCGGCTCGGGCTCGTCAAGAAGTAAGTCCCGGTTGGGCCTCCTCGACGGCAAGGTCGCGGTCGTCACCGGCGGCGGCACGGGGATCGGGCGGGCCGTCTCGCTCGGTCTCGCCGCCGCCGGCGCGCGTGTCGTCGTCAACGACTACGGCGTCAGCGTGGACGGGCGCGACCCGTCGAGCGAGCCCGCCAACGAGGTCGTCGGCAAGATCCTCGCGGGCGGCGGCCGGGCCGTCGCGAGCGCCGAGAGCGTCGCGACGATGGCCGGCGGCAAGGCGGTCGTCGAGCTGGCGCTGAAGGAGTTCGGCGACCTCAACGTGCTGGTCTGCTGCGCCGGGATCCTCCGCGAGCGGATGATCTTCAACATGACGGAGGACGAGTGGGACGCCGTCGTCGCCGTCCACCTCAAGGGTCACTTCACCGTCATGCGCCCGGCGACGGCTCACATGCGCGAGAAGCGGCAGGGCAGCATCGTGACGTTCACGTCCACCGCGGGCCTCGAGGGCAGTCCCGGCCAGCCCAACTACTCGGCGGCCAAGGAGGGCATCGTCGGGCTCACGCGCTCGACCGCGCTCGCGATGGCGAAATACGGCGTGCGCTGCAACGCGATCTCGCCGACCGCGGACACGCGCATGACCCAGCGGCTGCTGGGCGAGCGACGCTCGGCGGCGACCGCGACGCCGCCCGACGCGATCGCGCCGGTCGTCGCCTTCCTCGGATCGGACCGCGCCGCGCACATCACGGGCCAGGTGATCGGCGTGCGCGGCACCGAGGTCACCGTCTATTCGCACCCCGCGCCGATGCGGAGCATCACCGGGGCCGAGCCGTGGACGCCGGAGGCGCTGGCAGAGACGTGGGACCGCACGCTCGGCCAGGATCGCCTGCGCCGGCTCGACACGATGAAGATCCCCTGGCCGCTGCCGTCTGACGCGCGGGCCTGAGCGACCCAGTCGCGCACGTTACTTCTCGCGGGCCAGCACGAGCGTGCCCGCCGCCGAGAGCATCCCGCCCATCCCGTTGACCAGCGACAGTCGCATGTTCGGCACCTGGCGCGGACCGCATTCGCCGCGGAGCTGACGCGTCGCCTCGATGATCGGGAAGATCCCGTACATGCCGCTGTGCGTGTACGAGAGTCCGCCGCCGTTGGTGTTGATCGGCAGCGTGCCACCCGGCGTGGAGCGGCCCTCCTCGAAGAGGTGCACGCCCTCGCCGCGCTTGGCGAGGCCGAGCGCCTCGAGCATGAGCGGCGGGCCCGAGGTGAACGCGTCGTAGAGCATCACGTGGTCGAAGTCGCCGGGGCCCACGCCGGCCATGGCGAAGGCCTTCTCGCCCGAGATCTGCGTCGCCTGGCTGAACGTGAGATCGCGCATCTGGGTGAGACTGACGTGCTCGGCGCCCTCGCCCGCGCCGCGCACGTACACCGGCTTCTTGGCGCAGTCGCGGGCGCGGTCGGCGCGCGTGAGCACCACGGCGCCGCCGGCGTCGGTGACCAGGCAGATGTTCAGCACGTTGAAGGGCCAGATGACGGGACGGGAGTCGAGCACGTCCTTCACCGTGATGGGCTCGCGGTTCTTGGCCTTGGGGTTCAGCGCGGCCCACCTGCGGGTGGAGACCGCGACCTGCGCCCACTGCTCGAGCGTGGTGCCGAACTCGTGCATGTGGCGCGTCGTGATCAGTCCGAAGTACGTCGGCGCGCCGCCGAAGCCGTAGGGCGCTTCGTACTGGCCGGGAATCGCGGTGTCCCGCCGGGGGGTGACGCCCACGCCCGAGCGGCCGGACTCGCCGTGCGAGACGACGGCGACGTCGCAGAGGCCGTGGTGGAGCGCGACCATCGCGTGGCCGACCATGATGATGAAGGAGCAGCCGCCGACCGTGGTGCCGTCGACGTAGCGCGGAACCACGCCGAGCGCTTCGGCGATCGTCGCCGGCGAGTGCTGGCCGGCGGTGAAGACGCCGTCGATGTCGCTCACCTTCAAGCCGGCATCCCGTACGGCGTTGTGCGTCGCCTCGAGGTGCAGGCTGAGCTGGCTCTTGCCGGGGAGCGTGCCGATCTCGTCGCTTTCGTCGACACCGACGATGCAGACGGAGTTGGACAATTCCAGCATCCGGGCGAGGTCGCTCATCTGGCACCTCCGCCCGCCGGCCGGAACATCGGCAGGCTCACCTCGTCCGTCAGCTTCTCGAAGACCACCTCGACGGGCATGTCGCAGCGGATCTTCGCCGAGTCGGGCTCGACCCCGACGAGGTTCGTCAGCAGCCTCGGCCCCTCCTCGAGCTCGACCATGGCCAGCACGAGCGGTGTCTTCACCTTGAACGCCTTGTTGAGGATCTGGTGCGCGATCCCGAAGGAAAACAGCCGGCCGCGGCCGCTCGCCTGGATCCAGGCGATGTCGCGCGAGGCGCAGAACGGGCACAGCACGCGCGGGTAGAGGAAGGGCTTCCCGCAGGCGCGGCACTTCGGGATCATCAGCTTCCCCTCGCGCGCCCCGTCCCAGTAGGGCTTCGCCTCGGGCGTCATCGGCTGCGGAAGCGGGCGGTCGGGCTCGGCCACGGCTCAGCGTCCCTTGAACACCGGCGTGCGCTTCTCGACGAACGCGCGGATGCCCTCGCGCGCGTCCTCGGTCTCGAAGCACGCGTTCTGGGCGAAGGTCTCGAATTCGAGCGCGCTCCGGAGATCGCTCTCCGCGTTGCGCTGGAGCGCGCGCTTGGCCAGGCGGATCGCCACCGGCGGGCCCGCGGCGATCCTTCGCGCGAGCTCGTAGGCGACGGGCAACAGCTCTTCCGGAGCCACGACGCGGCTGACGATCCCGAGACGCAGCGCCTCCGCCGCGTCGATCACGTCACCGGTGAAGATCAGTTCGGCCGCCTTGGCGATGCCGACGGCGCGCGGCAGGAAGTACGTCCCGCCCCAGTCCGGGTGGAGCCCGCGCCGGACGAACGCCTGGGCGAATTTCGCAGCCGTCGAGGCGATCCGTAGATCGCAGGCGAGTGCCAGGTTCATGCCGGCCCCGGCCGCGGCGCCGTTCACCGCGGCGATGATCGGCTGCGGCGCGTCGCGCATGGCGAAGAGCACCTGGTCGCGCAGCGGCGCGACCTTCTCCGCGAGCGGCCGCTCCCCGCCGCTCTCCTTCCGCTCATTCATCGCCTTGACGTCGCCGCCGGCGCAGAAACCCTTGCCCGCGCCGGTGACGACCATCACGCGGACGTCGGGATCCGCGCTCGCGCGCCCGACGGCCGCGAACAGGTCCTCGCGCAGCGTGTCGCCGAGCGCGTTCAGCCGCTCGGGCCGGTTGAGCGTGAGCGTGGCGATCCCGTCCTTCACCTCGTACAGCAGACACTTGTAAGTCATGCGGGCCTCCACTCCGTCGCGCGGCGATTATGCCACGTCTCGTCTGCCTCGGCGGCATCGGAGCGCGCGCGTTGACACCGTCGCGACGGCTCGCTAGAGTCCGGCCGCAGCGTATGGACCTCGGCCGGCTCGGCGTCTGGGCCTCGATGGACGGCATGACCGCCGCGGCCGCGGCGGGCTTCGCGCAAACCGTCGAGGGCTGGGGCTACGGGGCCCTCTGGCTGCCGGAATCGCGGGGCCGTAACGTGCTGGTGCTCGCCGGCTGGCTCCTCGCCCACACCAAGACACTCACGATCGCGACCGGAATCGCCAACATCTATGCCCGCGACGCCCAGGCGACGGCCGCGGGCCAGCTGGCGCTCGCGGAGCAGTCGGGCGGGCGATTCCTCCTCGGCCTCGGCGTCTCGCACGTGCCGCTCGTCGAAGGCCTGCGCGGACACGTCTACGGCAAGCCGGTCGAGACGATGCGCGGCTATGTCGCGGCGATGCGTCGCGCCCCCTATGCGGCGCCGCCGCCGCCGGAGGCGCCGAAGACCGTGATCGCCGCGCTCGGGCCGAAGATGCTGGAGCTCGCCCGGTCGCACACCGACGGCGCTCATCCGTATCTCGTCCCGCCGGCGCACACGAAGGAGGCGCGTCGCATCCTGGGCAGCGACAAGCTGCTGTGCCCGGAGCAGACCGTGCTGCTGGAGAGCGATCCGACCCGGGCGCGCCGCATCGCCCGCGCCTGGCTCGCGCGCTACCTGGACATGGCCAACTACCGCAACAACCTCCTGCGGCTCGGCTTCGCCGAGGCGGACGTCGCGGGCGGCGGCAGCGATCGCCTGGTCGACGCGCTGATCGCCTGGGGCGATGCGGCGGCGATCCGCCGGCGCGTCGAGGAGCATCGGGCAGCCGGCGCCGACCACGTCTGCGTCCAGGCCCTCAACCCGAACGAGGCAACTCCGGCCCTGCCCGACGAGCGCCTGCTCGCCGCGCTGGCGCCGATCCGCGTGTGAGGAGGATTCCGTGGCCGTGAAGCTCGGGATGTTCACGATGCCGTTCCACCACCCCGATCGCGACTACACGACGATCCTCGAGGAGGACCAGGAGGCGATCGTCCTCGCCGATCGACTCGGCTTCAGCGAGGTCTTCGTGGGCGAGCACTTCTCATCGTGGAGCGAGCGCATCACCTCGCCGCTGATCTTTCTGGCGACGCTCATTCCACTGACGAAGCAGATCGTCTTCGGCACGGGCGTCATCAACCTGCCCCAGCTGCACCCGGCGACGGTGGCGGCCCACGCGGCGATGTTCGACCACCTCTGTCGCGGCCGCTTCATCATGGGGATCGGTCCCGGCGGTCTCGTGAGCGACATCGAGCTCTTCGACGTCGGCCAGGCCGAGCTCCGACCGCAGATGGTGCTCGAGTCGATCGACACTATTCTGAAATTGTGGCGCGACGACCCGCCCTACGAGATCGACGGACGCTTCTGGAAGATCAAGCTGGCGAACCACATCTATCCGGAGTTCAAGGTCGGCTACGTGCCGAGGCCATACCAGCAGCCGCACCCGCCGATCGCGCTCTCGCTCCTCACGCCGAATTCGTCGAGCGCCAAGACCGCGGGCGAGCGAGGCTGGATTCCCGTCTCCGGCCAGTTCTTCCACCGGCGCCATCTGCGCGGTCACTGGGAGAAGTACGCCGAAGGCTGCGAGGCCGTCGGCCGGCGCCCCGACCCCGACGTCTGGCGCGTGTCGCGCAGCGTCCTCGTCACGGAAAGCGAATCCCAGGCCGAGGACTACCTGGCCGACCCGCACAATGGGCTGTCTTTCTACTACCGCTTCTTTCACTTCTCCTTCAGCCAGCTACGGAAAGCGCTCTTCATGGTCAAGCCCGACCTCGAGATGCCGGACGAGGACCTGACCGTGGACGGCATCAAGCGCGCGTTAATCATCGCGGGGACGCCGGCGCGGGTGCTCGACCAGCTCGTTGCCCTGCGCGACGAGGTCGGCCACTTCGGGACGCTCCTGATGGGCGGCCACGACTGGGACCGGCCCGCGCTCTGGCGCAGCTCGATGGAATTGCTCGCCCACGAGGTCATGCCGAAGTTTGCGACACACGCCGCGTCCACGCGGCCGAGGAGCTGAGCCCATGGAGCTCGAAGGACGGGTCGCGATCGTCACGGGTGGCGGACGGGGCATCGGCCGCGCGACGGCGCTGGAGCTGGCGCGGCTCGGCGCCGATATTGTGATCGCCGAGCTGGACAAAGCGGGCGCCGAGAAGACGGCGGGCGAGGTCCAAGCCCTCGGGCGACGCGCGCTCGCTATCCCCACCGACGTCACCTCGCGCGCCGATCTCCAGACGATGGTCGAGCGCACGCGCGGCGAGCTCGGCCGCATCGACATCCTCGTGAACAACGCCGGCATCTACCGCGCGGCGGCGCCCCTCGACGT
>JBOHQB010000129.1:0-3585 GCA_050731995.1 Candidatus Rokuibacteriota bacterium | reverse complement strand
TTAGGCCTTCTCGGCGATCTCGGCGATCCGCCGGAAGGTCTCGACGCGCTTCCGATTGCCCTCCGGCATCTTCCTGATGTCCGCCTCGCTCAGCGCGATCGTGTTGCCGTAGGCCTGGTAGGACGGGATCTGGTCGTCGGCGAGCGGCGCCAGCTTCTGCTTGCGCGCGAAGGCGGCCTCGATGTAAGGCTCCAGCGCCTTCAGCTTCCGCGCCTGGCGGTCCGCCTCCCCGTCCTGGAACTCCGGCATGACCTCCTTGACGAAGAGCTCGAGCGACTCGCAGATGTCCTCGTGCCGGTTCCGCCCGCCCTGCTGGATGAAGATCGTCTGGTCCACGCCCGCGTCCTGGAAGGTCCGGAGCGACGCGCGGAGCTGCGCCGGCGTGCCGATGCAGCTGGCGCCGCCGCCGAGGACCTCCGTGCCGATCTGGTCGCGCACCGCCTCGAACCGCTTCCAGATGTTCGTCCGCCCGGGCGTGTGCCGGCCGAAGACGTAGTGGTGGGCCAGCGCGAACTGGAAGAAGCGGAAGCCGTCGCTACCGCGGCGCTGCGCCTCCTCGGCGTCCGCGTGGCAGGAGAAGCCGGTCACCATCGCGATGTTCGGGTTCACGGCGTGGCCGATCGGGACGCACTCGCGCTTGAAGGTCTCGTAGTAGTCCGTCGCCCACTGCGCGGCCTCGGCCGGATCGATAAAGGCGAAGGTGAGCGCGCCGATCCCGAGCTGGGCGGCCAGGTGGATCGTCTCGCGGTTCGAGCAGGCGACCCAGATCGGCGGGTGGGGCTTCTGCACGGGCTTGGGCAGCACGTTGCGCGGGGGCATCGAGAAGAACGTCCCGCTGAAGCCGGGGTACGGGTCCATCGCCATCATGTTGGCGACCTGCTCGACGGTCTCGCGCCACATGGCGCGCCGGTCCGCCGGCTTGATGCCGAAGCCCTCGAGCTCGGCCCGCGAGGCCGATTCCCCCGTCCCCCAGTCGACGCGGCCGCCGGAGACGAGGTCGAGCGTGGCGACGCGCTCGGCCACGCGGGCCGGCGCGTTGTACCCCGGCGGCATCAGCACGATGCCGTGGCCGAGGCGGATCCGCTTGGAGCGCTGGGAGGCGGCCGCGAGAAACACCTCCGGCGCCGAGGAGTGCGAGTACTCCTCGAGAAAGTGGTGCTCGACCTCCCACGCGTAGTCGATGCCGAGCCGGTCCGCGAGCTCGACCTGGTCCAGCGCGTCCTGGAAGAGCCGGAGCTCGGCGCCGTCGTCCCAGGGGCGCGGGAGCTGGTGCTCGTAGAAGACTCCGAATTTCATGACGGTCCTTTCTATTTCAGCGCGTACGGATTGATGGGCGTACCCACGGCCCGCGTCACCGGCAGCGGCGGCGCCACCAGGAGAAACTCCCAGCGCCCGTCGGCCGCGCAGTCGGCGGCGAGCTCGTCGAGGTAGAAGATCTCGCCCAGCGTCAGCCCCATGTTCGGAATCGCCACGACGTGGAACGGGTTACGGAACGGCGGCAGCTCCGAGGGTCGGACCTCGACTGCGTAGTTGTCGCTGGCGATGGCGGCAATCTGCTTCGCGTGCAGCCACGGCGCGGTGAAGACGGACACGCCGGGGAAATCGTCGAGGTCGAAGTGGTCCCAGCTCCCCTTCGTCAGATACCTGGACATGTGGCCGGTGCGTACGAGCAGGAGGTCGCCGCTCCGCACCTCGACGCGCTCCGCCGCCGCGCAGATTTCCAGATCTTCCACGCTGATCGCGTACCCCGGTGGGAGGAACTCCACCTTCTTGTACCGCGCCACGTCCAGCAGCACGCCGCGGCCCACGATCTTGTCCTTGGTCTTGTCGATACTGTTCTTGGCCGCGCCGCTGCTCGTGACGAGGTCCGCGCTGTAGCCGTTGTACATCTGGCCCGAGTCGAAGATGTGCGCGAGGCTGTCCCACTGGGTCACGCACTGGAGCGGCATGACGATCCAGTCGTCCGAACCGCCGTAGCCCTGCATCTCGAGGACCGCCGCCGCGTCTTTCGGCCGGTCGCCGCCGTCCCGGAACATCGCGTGGATCGGGTTGAACCGCTGGCGCGTGCCGCTCTGCGGACCCTGGCGGCCGAGCGGGATGCCGAGTGCGAACACCCTGCCCGCGGTCACGAGCCGGGCCGCGCGCGCAATCGTCTCGGGCGTGATGTAGTTGAGCGTGCCGATCTCGTCGTCGGGCCCCCAGCGTCCCCAGTTCCTCACCTGCAACGCAAGCTTCCGAAGCCTCTCCTCGCTCATGGAAGGGCTATAGCATCCCCGACCGTGGCTTCACAAGCGCGCGGCCCGGATTCTCTGTAGAATCCCGGCGATGACACAGGACGACGGACCCACGCCCCGGAGGGACTTCCATGTGCGTTGACAGCGATTCGCGTCCACCGATTCTTCCGATCGCCGGCGGCTCGGCCGGCGCCCGCGACCTTCGTCTCGCGTCCGCGGACGGCACGACATTCATGGCCTACGCGGCGCGCGCGAGCAAGCCGACCGGCGCGGGCATGGTCGTCATCCCGGACGTGCGCGGCATCCACCAGTACTACAAGGACCTTGCCGACCGCTTCGCCGAGGTCGGCGTCGACGCCGTGGCCATCGACTTCTTCGCGCGCACGGCGCCTACCGACGACCGCAGCGACGCCTTCGACTTCATGTCCCACGTCTCGCTGACCAAGCCCGAGACCCTCCAGGCCGACATCGCGGCGGCGGCCGGGTACCTCCGGAGCCCCGACGGCGGCGGGGTGCGCTCGCTCTTCTCCGTCGGCTTCTGTTTCGGGGGCGCGCTCTCCTATCTGCAAGCGGCGAGCGGACTCGGCTACGCCGGCGTCATCGGCTTCTACGGCTGGCCGCTCGGGCTGAAGCGCTGGCCCGACCGGCCCAAGCCGATCGACGCCGTCGCCCGCTACAAGAGCCCGGCGCTGTCGCTCTTCGGCGGCGCCGACGAGGGCATTCCGCAGAGCGCGATCGACGAGTTCGACGGCGCCTGCAAGAAGGCCGGAGTCAAGCATACGTTCACGGTCTACCCCGGCGCGCCGCACAGCTTCTTCGACCGGAAGTACGCGGAGTTCGCGGATGCGTCGGCCGACGCGTGGCGGCGCGTCCAGGACTTCGTGCGACAGCCATGAGCCAGGAGCCCGGCGGCGCCGAGCTTCGGATGGACCCCGCGTCGCTGTACCGCGAGGAGATCTTCACCGATCGCAAGATCGGCACGATCCGCGTGCTCACGCCGGTCACGACCACCGGCGGCACTGACGCGGGACGGAAGGTCCTCTACGTGGGCGAGACACAACTGTTGACGCAGGCCGGTCTTCTGCCGCTCGTCTTCGAGATCGACGCGACGTCGTTGAACGACGCCACGGAGCAATTCGGCGCCGGCGCCGCGGCGGCCGTCGAGCGCACCCGCCACGAGCTCGAGGAGCTCCGCCGGCAAGCCTCGTCGTCCATCATCGTCCCCGACCGGCTGTCCGGCGATCTCGGCGGCGGCCCCCCCGGCGGGCTTCCAGGCGGCGGCAAGATCCGCCTGCGCTAGTCAGCCGTCCGTAACCGAGGCGCGCCACGGCTCCGCCGGGGCGCGTCCGAG
>JBOHQB010000128.1:0-24837 GCA_050731995.1 Candidatus Rokuibacteriota bacterium | reverse complement strand
TCGATGCCCCGGTGCTGGCCGACCCCGATCAGCCGGGCCAGTCCCTCCTCGAGGACGGCGCGCGCGTTCCAGCTGGAACGTCCCAGCGCCTGGCGTGTGACGCGAGCCGCGTGGTGATGCAGCACGGCCGCGACGGCCGCGTCGTGGAGGTCGCGGCCCGGACCCGGACGATCCCGCCGGCGTTACGGCGGGCGCTCCACCACCGGGACCGCGGCTGCCGCTTCCCGGGCTGCGGAGCTCGATTCGGCCAGGGCCATCACATCCGTCACTGGGCACAAGGCGGCCCCACCACGCTCTCGAATCTCGCCCTCCTCTGTCGCCGGCACCATCGCGCCGTCCACGAGGAGGGCTATGGGCTCCATCGACTGTCGGACGGCGAGCTTCGGTTCCGCCGCCCGGACGGCAGGCTGCTGCCCGAGGTGCCGCGTCCTCCGGAGGTTCTCGGTGATGCTGTCGAGGTTCTCCGGGCGCGGCACGATGCGGCGGGGCTTATCCTGCACGCGCAGACTGGGACACCGGGATGGTTCGGGGAGCGTCTGGACGTGGGCTGGGCGATCGATGTGCTGCATCCGGTGGCGAGGCAGGCGAGTTGGTCTAGCCGGGGGCCCGTGGCGTAAGCTGTCTGCATACGTTGGCATTGTCGCCAGCCGACGCGTCGTGCAGCATGGAGGCGATGGGCTTGTTCCATGTTCCCGCACATCTGACCGGGCCGACAGGCCGGAGCGAGATCGTCGAGGTTCTCGTGGACACGGGCGCGACGTTCCTCGTCGTCCCGCGTGCCCTCGCCGAGCGGCTCGAGCTGCGCCCTACGCGCATGTGTCCGATCGAGACGGCCGGCGGTCGCCAGGAGATCTGGCCCCTCGCCGAAGTTCGGATCCGCCTGGGCGGCGACGAGGTGACGACGCCCTGCTTGATTGCGGCGGAGGGATCGGCCCTGCTGGGCGCCGTGGCCCTCGAGAGCTTGCTGCTGGCCGCCGACCCGGTGGCTCGGCGTCTCGTGCCCGTCAAGGGCTTCGTCGGCGAGTTGACAGCCGCGGGCGTCTAGTTGTCCTCCACCGGCGGCTCGGCGCCCTCCGCCCGCCGTGCAGCCCGCTCCGCGACGCACTGCTCGTAGCCCATGGACGAACGTAAGTGACGGCTGCCAAGGCTCTTTCAGAATCGTCAGTCACCTACTTCTGTTTCGGGCTTTTTCGACAACGGCATGCGCGAGGGACTCCAATTCGCGTTTGAAGGCGTTAACCGGGAGCCCTGATTTCAGAAGATTGCAGCTCCAACATGCAGCCGCACTGTTGTCATGCCTGTAGCTCTTGCCGCCGAGGCGCTTAGGAACGATGTGGTCTACCACCATGCGAAGTGTGCGCGCCTTTCCTTCGATGCGGTAGACAGCCAATAGTAGACAGTTCAGGGGGCTGCTTGGCCTATCTTCGTGAGGGACCTCGTCGCAACTAGCCGGCGAGCGCGTCGTCGGGCGCGAACCGCTCGAGCATCTCGCCGCCGTCGCCCATCAGCCACGCGCGCGTCGACTCGTAGCCCGCGCGCAGCGCCGCGCGCGCGGTGTCGAAGCCCATGGACGGCCCCGCGAGCGGGCTCATCGCGGGCGGCTGCAGCAGGAAGAAGGTCGTCCGCGGATGACGCTCGGCGAGGACGTCGAGACCGAGACGCAACAGATTCTGGCTCGCGATCCGTCCCGCCTGCTCCATGATCGAGTAGACGCCCCGCGCGCGGAGGTGGTCGCCGTCGCTGGGACGCGCCGGCACCAGCGGATTCACCACGAGCACGACCTCGGCCCCCGTCTCCGCGGCGAGGTCGGCGTGACCGCTCCAGCCGACGCCGCCATCCACGTAATCGCGCCCGTTGATCGGGTACGGATCGAAGAAGCCGGGGATGGCGGACGAGGCCGCGACCGCCTGGCTGATCGGCACGTCGCGCAGCGGGTCCTGGCCGAACACGACGCGCTCGGCCGTGTCGAGCTCGACCGCCGGGATCAGCAGCCGCCGGGGGCGCTGGGCGAAGGCGTTGGAGAGCCCGTATGCGGCGAAGCCGTTGCGCATGTGGCGCTCGAGCGCGTCCAGAGCGAAGAAGCCCGCGGGCATGTCGCGCTCGGCGCGCGCCAGGATGTCGGGCACCGACTCGCGTCCGCGCACGGCGCTCTTGCCGACGGCCCAGACGAGCCGGCCGAAGCGGAAGAGCGCCTCGCGCAGCGAGTCCGACTCGTAGACGGCGCCGCGCCGGAAATTCAGCGGATCGTCGCGGTCCTCGTCGATCGCGTGGTAGATGGCCGCCGCCGGCACGCCGCCCGCCAGCATCGAGGCCACCACTGACCCCGCGCTGCAGCCGACGTAGACGTCGAAGCCGCCCGGCCCGAGGCGCTCCTCGAGCGCCCTCAGGGCCCCGACTTCCCACATGCCGCCGATGACGCCGCCCCCGGCCAGGGCGAGCGCGTGGCGCGGGCGCTGCGTCAGTCCACAAATCTCCTTGACCCGGTCGATGAGACTCATCCGCTTCCTTATATTAGCAACGCGGCTGCCAGCCCGTGCGGTTCCACAACTGCCCGGAAACATGCGGGAAACCCGGGAACCTCCGGACCCCGGCGGTCAGAATTTGGCCAGGCGGATACAATCGGCACAGGAGGAGCCTCGGAATGATCGCCATCAGGCCGGCGCGAGAGCGCGGGCGCTTCGACCACGGCTGGCTCGACACGCGCCACACCTTTTCCTTCGCGGACTACCGGGACGAGCGCTTCATGGGCTGGGGGCCGCTCCGTGTGATCAACGAGGACCGCGTGCAGCCCGGCCAGGGGTTTCCGACCCACGGGCATCGCGACATGGAGATCATCACCTACGTCCTCGCGGGTGCCCTCGAGCACCGCGACAGCCTCGGCACGGGCTCCGTGATCCGTCCCGGGGACGTCCAGCGCATGAGCGCGGGCACCGGCGTCCGCCACAGCGAGTACAACCCGTCTCCGACCGAGCCGGTGCATTTTTTACAGATCTGGATCGAGCCGCGCAGTCCAGGGATCCCGCCCGGCTACGAGCAGAAGACCTTCGCCGAGACGGACAAGCGCGGGCGGCTCTGCCTCGTCGCGTCGCCCGACGGGGCCCAGGGCTCCGTCACGCTCCATCAGGACGCGCGTGTCTACTCGACGCTGCTCGAGTCGGGCACGGAGCTGAAGCACGAGCTCGCCCGGGGCCGGCGGGCGTGGGCGCAGGTCACGCGGGGCACGCTCGCGCTGAACGGCTCCGCCCTGGTCGCGGGCGACGGGGCGGCCGTGCAGGACGAGGCGTCGCTCACGATCGCCGGGCGCGATCGGGCCGAGGCGCTGCTCTTCGACCTACCCTGACCCGGCGTCCCCGTCCGGCTCGCGCGCCTCGCGCTCCTCGCGCGCCCGCTGGATCTCCGGGTCGATGTACTTCGCGCGACAATCCGGGCAGATCGAGTGCGTGAAGCGCGCCTCGGAGTGCTCGGTGACGTACTGCTCGACCTGCTGCCAGTAGTTGCGGTCGTCGCGGACCTTCTTGCACCAGGCGCAGATCGGGATGAGCCCCTGGAGCAGCTTGACCTTGTGGAGCGCCTCCTCGAGCTCGACGACACGATCGGCGAGGCTCCGCTCCAGCTCGATGACGCGCAGGCCGGCGTGGATGCGCGCGCGCAATTCCTCGCGCTCGAAGGGCTTGATCATGTAGTCGTCGGCGCCGGCCTCGAGCCCGGTGACGATGTCCTCGATGCGCCCCTTCGCCGTGAGGAAGATCAGGTACGGACGCGGCGAGCGTCTGAGCGTGCGCACGCGCTTGCAGAGCTCGAGACCGTCCATGCGCGGCATCGTCCAGTCCATGAGCGCGAGCGAGGGCGCGTCGTCCTGCTTGAGGATCTCCCACGCCTTCTCACCATCGGTGGCGATGACGACCTCGTATTTCCAGCGCGTGAGCGTCGATTCCAACAACCGCCGGATCATCGCGTCGTCGTCGACCACCAGCACGCGCATGCGGTTACCCCTGGACCCGGGTGCGCCAGTCCGGATCGGAGAAGAACACGACGATGCGGGTGATCTCGACGTCGAGCCGGGTGACGAGCGGCTCGGCGTCCTGCAGCCGCTGGACGCGGGCGACCTCCTCCAGGTCCGCCGCCACCGCGCGCGCCGGCACCGCGCCGAAGTTCGCGACGACGCCCTTGAACCCGTGGGAGATGGGCTCCACCTCGCGCGCGTCCCGCCGGTCGAGCGCGGCGCGCAGCTCGTCCAGGTGCTTGGGCGCGTCCTCGAGGAAGATCGCCACCAGCTCGCGCAGGAGCGCCTCGTCGCCGGCCATCAGACCTCCAGCAGATCCTCGCCGACCACGACGGCGCCGGCGAAGGCGCGCGCCGCGGCGGCGTGGAGCTCGGCGGGCGCCGAGCCCGGCATCAGGTGCGTGAGCGCGAGCTTCCGGGGCTTCGCCTCCCGGGCGACCAGGCCGATCTGGTCGGGCTGGGTGTGATACGAGGCGAGGTCGCGGATCTTCTCCTCGATCGATGGCCAGCCGCACCCCGGGACCCAGGAGGTCTTGGCCATCTCGCAGCACTCGTGGATCAGGCAGTCCACGTTGTGGCTCCAGCGCACGAGGTTCTCGCACGGGCGCGTGTCGCCGGAGACGACGACCGAGCGGCCGTTGCCGTCGAACCGGAAGCCGAAGGCCGGGCGGACCGGATCGTGCTCGACCAGGAAGGCCGAGACGGTCACGCCGCCGCGCTCGAGAACGCGGCCCTCCTCGATCTCCGTGACACGCACCTCCGGCGGCCTCCGCTCGTGCATGTGCCCGCGCCGCACCTCCACGTCCCAGTGGAGCCAGTCGAGCAGCTTGTCCATCTGGCGCTTCGTTCCGGCGGGGCCGAAGACTTCGAAGGGCGCGTTCTGGCCGACGATCCAGCGCGTGATCAGCAGATGCCCGAGGTCGATCGTGTGATCCGAGTGATGGTGGGTAATGAAGACCGGCGGCCAGTCGTACGGCCGGACGCCGGCCTGGACCAGCTGGGCGCCGACGCCCGACCCCGCGTCCACGAGGAAGCGCGTGTCGCCGAGCACCACGAGCGTGGCGGGACCCCGCCGCGACGGGTTGGGGGGCGGCGAGCCGGTGCCGAGGAGTATGGCGCGCAGGATCACACCTCCGGACAGTTGCGTCGGATACTAGCAGTGGGCCGGGTTCGAGGTAAAGTTTCCCTATGCGGAGCCTGTCGGGGTCGGCGATCCCTCCCCTCCTTCTCATGGCGGCTGTGGCAACCGCCCAGCCCGCGGGCGCGCTCGGGGACGCCACCCGGGTCGCCCTCCGCCAGCTCGACGCCTTCCGCCAGGGTGACTTCGACGCGGCGTACGGATTCGCGTCGAGCGACATCCGACAGATGTTCGACCGGCAGGCCTTCGAACGGATGGTGAGGGGCGGGTATCCGGAAATCGCGCGGTCCGTCTCCGGGGTCGTCACCGACGGCCGCGTAGAGCCGGGCGGGCCTGCCTGGATCACCCTGGTGATCCACGGCGCCAACGGCCACACGATCGAGGCGCTCTACGAGCTCGTCTGGGAGGACGCGCAGTGGCGGATCAACGGCGTCGTCACGCGCCCCGACGCGAGTCCGAAGACGTGAGCCCGCGCGCGCCGCGCCTCGTCCGCCTCGGTCTCGTGGTCCTCCTCGCAGCGGCCTGCGCGACGCCGCAGGGCGGCGGCGCTCCCGTGACGACCGCGGCGGCCGCCGAGGTGCCTCCCGAGGTTACGCTCGAGCGCCAGATGTGGAACCGCCTCGTCGGCCGCTGGGAGGGACAGGTGGACCTCACCTTCCCCGACGCGACGCTCCTCGTGAATTCGGTCAAGCGGGTGCAGGGCCGCTGGGTCGTCGAGGCGGTCTACGGCACGACCAATGTCTTCCTCGCCGAGGTCCCGGCCACGCTCGACGTCGCCGGGGGTCAGACGGCGCTCGTCGTCACCACCCAGCTCGGTGACGCGCGGCTCGCGCTCTGGCAGGAGGATAATCTGAGAGGATCCCTACGTCTCAGCGCCGACGGCCGCGACCGCTCGATCGAGCTGCGTCGCGTCGCGTCCACGCGCGGTGTTCCGCAGGCGCGCCCCTCGACCGCCGTCGAGCGGGTGGGACAGACGCTCCGCGAGCGCGAGCCGGCGGCTCAGACCGCGCGCGCCGCCGCTCCCGAGCCACCGGCCGCGTCGCCTCCACCGCCGGTCAAAGCCTCGACGCTCGGCGACCTCGCGACCGCCCTGCCCGGTCTCCTGACCGGGCGCTGGGAGGGATCCATCGACTTTGCGGTCTCCGCACGGCTGCTCATCGTGGATTCGGTGAAGCCCGAGAGCGGCGGCTGGAACGTGCAGGCGCGCTACGGCGTCGCCGACGCGGACCTCGGCCCCGTCGCGATCACGCTCGATCTCACCGACGACCGGGTCACGCTGCGCTTCACGTCCACGCTCGCCTCGCGCGTCGTCCTCACGCTCGGCCAGGACACGGCGCTCCGGGGCGGGTTCAAGCTCGCGTTCGAGGCGAGCGAGCGTCGGATGGAGCTCAAGCGCATCGACCCGCGCGACCGCGACCCCTTGACCGTGGCGCTCCGCTCGCCGGCGAACCAGGCGCGCGTGAGCGAGCCCGCCGCCGTGGTGGCGGCGGTCGTCAGCGCGGGGCGGGGCATCGCGCAGGTCACGGTCACGCTCAACGGCGTCGAGGTCCACACGCAGACCGAGCGCGCGGCGGCACGGTCGGTCGCGGTGAGCAAGCCCGTCACCCTCGCCGAAGGGACCAACGTCATCGTCGTCACCGCGCGCGACGTGGACGGCCTGGTACGCCAGGAGATGGCGACGATCGTCTACGCGCGGCCCGCCGCCGCGGCGACCGCCGTCGCGCCCGCGCGCGCGGCCGGGGCGCCGGGAGCGCAAGGCGCCCCTGCCACGGCGTCGGCGACGGCGCGGGTCGTCGGCGAACGCTGGGCTGTCGTGATCGGCGTCGGACAGTTCGAGAGCCGCGCGATCCCGCGGCTCCGCTACGCGACCGCGGACGCCGAGGCCGTCTACCAGACGCTGACCACGGTGGGCGGGTTCAAGAAGGACAACGTCAAGCTCCTCACCGACAAGTCCGAGCAGAAGCCGACGCTGCGCAACCTCCGCCAGGTGCTCGGCACCTTCCTCGCGCGCAATCCGCAGAAGGAGGACACCGTGCTGATCTTCTTCGCCGGCCACGGCGCCCCCGAGGTGGACGCGCGGGGTGTCGAGCGCGACGGGCTGGCGAAGTACCTGATCCCGTCGGACGCCGACCCCGACGATCTCTACGCGACGGCGCTGCCGATGGACGAGATCCGCACGATCTTCGAGCGGATCGAGGCCGAGCGCGTCGTCGTCTTCCTCGATACCTGCTACAGCGGCGCCGGCGGCGGCCGGACCTTTGCCGCCAAGAACACACGCGCGACGAGCGTGGACGACGATTTTCTCCAGCGGCTCGCGCGCGTCAAGGGCCGCGCGATCATCACGGCCTCGAAGTCCACCGAGGTCTCGCTCGAGCTCGCCGAGCTCGGCCACGGGATCTTCACCTACTATCTGGTCGAGGGACTGAAGGGCGCGGCGGATCTCGACCGCGACGGCGTCGTGACCCTCCAGGAGATCTACACGTACGTGGAGAGCCAGGTATCGAGACGCTCGCGGGCCGTCGGCGGCAACCAGCACCCGGTGCTGAAGGGCGAGCTGGAGGGCTCGCTCCCGCTCGTGCAGATCAAGCGATGAGACGACTCGGCGCGGCGCTCGTCCTGGTGCTCGCGGCGAACGGGCCGGCGGCGGCGCAGACCTCACCGGCAGCCCAGACGGTGTCGCCGACCGAGCAGCTCAGCGCGTACACCGATCAGATGCTGCAGCTGCTCCAGGGCCCGGGGTTCCGCGAGCTCGATACGCCGGACAAGCTCCACACTGCGGTCCGGAAGACCGTGATCCGGATGTTCGGCGTCAGCGAGGCGGCGCGGGAGGCGCTCGGCCCGCACTGGCAGGCGCGCACGCCGGCGGAGCGCGACGATTTCGTCGAGCTCTTCGCCGATCTGCTCGAAGCCATCTACGTCGCCCAGCTCAACCGGCCGGGAGGGGTGCGGCTGCGCTACACGGGCGAGCAGATCCAGGGCGACCGGGCCGAGGTCCTGCTGACGGTTCGTACCGGGCGGGGCAGCGAGGTGAAGACGCAGATCCGCCTGCTCCAGAAGGGCGAGCGCTGGCTGATCTGGGACGTGGCGATCGAGGGCGTGAGCCTCATCCAGACCTACCGCGCGCAGTTCGACCGGGTGATCAAGCGCGGCTCGTATCCCGACCTCGTGCGCCAGATCCGGACGAAGATCGACGATCTGTACCGCGCGAAGGGCTAGCCGCCTCCGCGCCCGTCTAGGGCCCTCGCTCCAGTGCGGCGGCGCAGGCCTCGAGCTCGTCGAGCTCCGCTCCCGCGAGCGCGCCGCCGCCGAAGCGCACCCGTTCGTAGCCGGTCGTGAGCTGCCCGAGCGGCGCCGACCACGCGGGTCGCGCCGCCGACGCGCGCGCGGCCAGCTCGCGCGCGGTCTCGCCCGGTCCCGGCTCGACGCCACGGCGCGCCAGCGCGCGAAGCGCCCGCGCGTAGAATCCGGGCAGGCGCGACCCGGCGCCGTGCGTGCCGGGCCGGCGCCGGAGCCATGCGAGCCAGAGGAGCGCGGCGACGACCCCGCCGACGACAGCGGCCGCCGGCGTTGACGCCGCGCGCCGAACGTCGCTCCACGGCGGCAGGGCGAGGGACAGGTCGCGCCACGACACCGCCGTCCGCCGTACCGCGAGCGCGGCGGCGACCTGGTCCTGCAACCCCCAGTTGATCACGTACTGGTACCACCGCATTCGGACCGCGTCGAGCCACAGCACCGCTCCGGTGTCGGCGACGCGCTGCTCGGTCGCGCGCGGCGAGGGGTCGAGCGTCATCCAGCCTGCGCCGTCCACGAAGACCTCGACCCACGAGTGGGCGTCGGAGAGCCGCACCATGAAGTAGGCGCCGTAGGGATTCCACTCGCCGCGCTGGAAGCCGTTCACCACCCGCGCCGGGATGCCGAGCGTGCGCAGCAGCACCGCCGCGGAGGCGGCGAAGTACTCGCAGTTCCCGCTGCGCCCGACGAAGAGGAACTCCTCCACGGGCTCGAGCGCCGTCCGGCGCTCGAGCACGCGCGAGTAGCGATACCGGCTCCGCAGGTGCCCCGCGATCCGCTGGGCGACGTCCCAGGCGTCGGTGCCGCGCGCGCCGAGCTCGCGCGCTAGCGCCTCGACGCGCGGCGCGACCGGTGGCAGCTGGGTGTAGCGCGCGCGCCAGGCGGGGCTCGAAGGCGTGGCACCGTCGGGCCAGTGCACCGCGCGCGGATTCGCGGGCTCGAGCTCGGAGTCCACGGTGTACCGCAGCCGCGCCGACAGCGTCGGCACCGTGACCGCGCCGAGGTCGTCCACCGCGATGTGTCCGGCGCGGGTCGTGAGGCGCACCATCCGGGGCGCGCCGAAGATCCGGTCGGTCCCCATCGGCTCCAGATAGATCTCCTGCGTCACCAGCGGTCCCCCGTGCCAGCGGTGCACGCCAAACGGCGAGTCCGTCTGGCGCGGGACGGTCACGCGCGTCGCCCCGCGGCCCACGGACCAGGCGCGCCCGTCGAAGCGGTCGAGCACCACGCCGCGCCAGCGGAGCGGCAGCGCCTCCGGCGTCGCGCCCGCCGCGGCCGGCAGGTGCACGCGCATCACGACCGTCGAGTCGGTCTCGATCTCGCCGAACGAGCCCAGCTCCACCCGCTCGGAGAAGCCGGCGAGCATCCGCCCCATCGGGGTGCGCAGCGGCAGCGTCGCCTGCCCGACGCGCGGCATGACGAAGAAGAGCGCCGCCGTGATCGCCATGGTGCCGAGGCACGCGAGCAGGCACACCCGCACGAGCTCGCCCCCGAGGCCGAGCGCCCGCGGCGGCGCCACCGAGCGCGCGGAGGCACCCTCCGCGAGGAGGTGGCGCAGCACGAGGAGCCAGATGCCCACGACGAGAAAGACGACGAGGAGGAAGAAAAAGCCGACGCTGAAGGTGATCGGCGACACGGCCACGAGCATGAAGAAGGCGAGGAAGGCGACGTCCCGCACGTCGCGCAGCGTCCGACGCGTATAGAGCCGATAGAGCAGGAGAAACACGAGCAGGTGCGTGAACCAGTCGAGCATCGTCGGCGCGAGCCACAGGAGATCGGCGGCCAGCGCGGCCAGCGCGACCCCCACGACGAGGGCGCCGAGCGCGCCGGTCCGGCCGAGTGCTACGCGCAGCCGCGTCTGCCACCACGAGCCGGCGACGGCGAGGGCCACGAGCGGGAGCCACGGACCCGTCAGGAGCCCGCCGAGCACCAGCGCGGCCAGGCCGTCGGCGACGAGGACGTAGACCGCGACGGCGAGGGCCACGGGCCGCGCGAGCGTCATCCGAGCGCCACCCGGATCTCGCCGACCGCGCGCGAGGCCGTCGCCGCGCGCGCAACTCCCGGCGCCCACAGCGCGAGCTCGGTGAGGATCCGTCGCGCGTGGCCGCGCCCGCGGCCGAGTGGCACGCTGACACCCGCGCCGGCCACTCCCACGCGCCCGCCTGCCTTGAGCAGGTGCACGGCGAGTGACGCCGCCTCGCTGAGGCCGCGCTCGACACGCTCGGCGTCGGCGCCGGTGACCTCGAGCACGATGAGCGAGTCCCGCGTCGTCTCCGCCTGCATCTCGCGCACCATCAGCGCTCCGGCCTTGGCGGTCGAGCGCCAGTGGATGAGCCGAGGGTCGTCGCCGCTCCGGTACTCGCGCAGGTTGTAGAGGTCGTGGCCGCGCCCACGCCGCGCCACCCCGCGCGGACCGCCGGCGGCCAGCGCGTGCCGGAGCCCCGGCGGCAGCGGCATCACGGCGGGGAACACGAGCACCTCGTCGTCGAGGCGGACGCGTCCGGCCTTGAGGAAGAGCCCGAACGGAAACCGCGTCGTCACACGCGCGCCGGGCAGCCGGTGTCGGCCGCGCCGCGAAAGCGTCGTCTCCCACGTCACGAGCCGCTCCCCGCCGGCCTCGAGCCGCTCGATCCAGTGGCGCTGGCCGGCGAGCGCCCCCTGTCCCTCCAGCATCACCGAGTACGACGTCCGCCACGTCTTCGTGTTCACGACGCGTGCGGCGACGAGCGCCGCGCGGCCGGCGTAGAGCTCGTCGGGCAGCACGGGCAGCAGCCGCACGCCGCGCAGGGACTGCTCGGAGAGAACGCCCGAGACGACGATGAGGCCGAGAAGCAGCGAGGCGAGCAGGTAGAGGAGGTTGTTGCCGGTGTTCATCGCCGCGAAGGCGAGCCCCGCCGCGGCGCCGAGCGCCCACCAGCCATCGCGCGTGGGCCAGATCGTGCGCCCGGGGTCGAACCACGCGAGCGCGCGGCGGATCCCTCGCCACGCGCCGCGGAAGGCGCGCGCGATCATCGCGGAACGGCGATCGCGTCGGTGATCGCGCGGATGACGGCGTCGGCCGGCAGCTCGCCGCAGGGCGCGCCATGGGGCGTACCGGGGGGCGCGCCGCTTCGCACGATGACGCGATGGGCGAGCGCGGGCACGGCGAGCGCCTTGACGTCGTCGGGGACGAGATACTCGCGGCCGTCGGCGAGCGCGCGCGCCCGGGCGGCCCGCAAGAGCGCGAGCGAGCCGCGCGGGCTCACGCCGAGGAGGAGCATCGGCGACGTGCGCGTCGCCGTGACCAGCGCGAGCAGATACTCGAGCACCGACTCGTCGGCGCGCACACGGTCCACCGTCTCCTGGAGCTCGAGCACCTGCCGGGCGTCGAGCACCGGAGTCAGCGACTCGGGCACGGGCGCGCCGCCGGCGCGCAGGAGCGACTTCTCGTCGCCCGCGCCCGGATAGCCGATACGGATTCGCAGCAGAAACCGGTCCAGCTGCGACTCGGGCAGCGCGTGCGTGCCCTCGTACTCCAGCGGGTTCTGGGTCGCCAGCACCATGAAGGGCCGGGGCAGCGGGTGCGTCGCGTGGTCGAGCGACACCTGCGCCTCGTTCATCGCCTCGAGGAGCGCCGACTGGGTCTTCGGTGTCGTGCGGTTGATCTCGTCGGCGAGCACGATGTTGGTGAAGATGGGCCCCGGCTTGAAGACGAAGTCGCCGCGGTCCGGCTGGTAGACCGAGACCCCGAGGATGTCGGACGGCAGCATGTCGGACGTGAACTGGATGCGCTGGAAGCCGCCGCCGATCGAGCGCGCGAGCGCGGCGGCGAGCGTCGTCTTGCCGACGCCCGGCACATCCTCGATCAGCAGGTGCCCGCGCGCCAGGAGCCCGACCACGGCGAGGCGCACCACGTCGGGCTTACCGACGAGCGCCCTGGCGAGGCTCTGCTCCAGGCGCCGGATCAGGTCGAGCGGGAGGGGCACTCCTCAGTCATAGCACCAGACGGAGAGCCCGCAAAATCCCCGCGCAGGCCGCTCACGCGTCGTCTCCCACGCGGTGGAAGACGAGCCCGTCGAGGAGCTTCGGGTAGAAGTGCGTCGACTTCTGGGGCAGCAGCTCCCCGCCCCGCACGACCGCGAGCAGCTCCTCGGGCGTCGGCGGCGCGATCAGGAACGCCGCCTGGCACCGGCCCGCGCGGGCGAGTGCGACCGCCTCGGCCTGGTCCGCGGTGTAGTCCAGGTGCGTCCGCGCGTCGAGCTTCGCGTCCGTGATGTCGAGCAGCGGCCGCAGCAGACCCTCGTGCAGGATCGAGACGGCGAGCGCGCGCCACTCGGGCGACGTCGTCTCGGGCCACGCGATCCAGTCGAACCGGTCGTCGCGGAGCCGGAGCACCGCGGCGTCGCGGCCCGAGACGACGCCGAGCGTGCGGTTCTCGGGCCGGAACGCGACGGGATCGGCGAGCGGCTCCGCGTCGAACCAGCGGCGCGCGAGGTCGACGAGGTCCTCGAAGTCGAAGCCGTCCACGTGATGAACGAGCCGGTGGTTCGGGAAGATCGTGAGCCCCGGCGCCTCGAGCGCGAAGAACGCCATCAGCTTGTGGCGCGCGTCCGAGTGCGTCCGCGCGCGGTCGACGGCGGTCTCGTAGCGGTGATGGCCGTCGGCGATGATCGCCTGGCGCCCGGCCATCAGCGACGTCACGCGCGCGACCGCGGCCTCGTCGGTGATCCGCCACAACCGGTGGAGCTCGCCCTTCAGGTCGCGCGCCTCGGCGATCGGCTCGCCCGAGGGCAACGTCGCCTCGCGGAGCGAACCCGAGGCGTCGCTCACGAGCATGAAGAGCAGGCCCGTGTCGGCGCCCGTCGCCTCGAGCAGCCGCATCCGGTCCCGCTTCGGGCCCGCGTGCGTGCGCTCGTGGGGCAGCACGACGCCCTCGGCATACGCGCTCACCTCGCCGAGCGCGACGAAGCCCGTGCGCGTCACCTCGCGGTCGGCCACGCGGTAGGTCTGCGTGTAAGGATAGATCGCCGGACGGTCGTCGGCCGCCCACACGCCCGCGGCGAGCCACCGGTCGAGCGTCGCCCGCGCGTCGGCATAGCGGTCGGGGCTCCCCGCCGCCGCGGCATCCTTGGGGAAGGACACGCGCACGACGTTGTCCGGGTGGAGGGCGTAGAGCGTGTCCTGCGTCTCCGGCGAGATCTGATCGTACGGGGGCGCGACGATCTTCGTCGCGTCGAGCATGCCGTCCCGGCCGCCGCTGGTCCAGCGGTAGCCGCGGAGCGGTCGGATCCGCATCCTAGCCCGCGATGCGCGCGCCCGCCCCCCGGTCCAGCTGGCGCAGGACGGCGGCGATGTGCGCCTCCATCCGGGCGCGTGCCTCCGCGCCGTTGCGCGCGGCGATGGCGTCGAGGATCCGGGCGTGGTCGACCGCGATCTCGGCGCTCTCGGCGCCGGTCCGCTCGAACCGCGGCGCCACGACCTCGCGCTCGAGGTGCATGAGCACGTTCGCCACGACGGCGTGCACCGGATTACCCGCGGTGTCCGCCAGGAGCCGGTGGAACTCCACGTCGAGGGCGCGGGCCCGGTCGACCGGGGCGCCGGCGCGCTGCTCCAGGCATTGCGCGAGCGCCTTCACGTCGGCGTCCGTGGCGCGCCGGGCCGCGAGCTCCGCGAGCGAGGGCTCGATCAGCGCGCGCGCCTCGATCAGCTGCTGGATCGAGACCCGGCCGAGGCGGAGGAGCGTCTGGAGATCGCGGAACAGCGGTGTCGCGTCCGCCTCGCGCACGAAGTACCCGCCCGTCGACCCCTGCCGCACGACGACGAGTCCGCGGTGCTCAAGCGTGCGGAGCGCCTCGCGCACGGCGACGCGGCTGGCGCGGAACTGGCGGACGAGCTGACGCTCGGGAGGCAATTTGTCGCCCTGCCGCAACCGTCCGTCGTAGATCGTCCGTTCGAGCTCCTCGACGATGGATTCGTAGACGCGCGGGGCCCGGGCGGAGGAGACCATTGCGTGCGCGTCACTCTCGGCCGAAAGCCGGGCGAAGTCAAGCGTCACGCGGGGCCGCGCGGCGTCGTGAGCGTCACGAGCGTGACTCCGAGTGTTCGCACACTGTCGGTCGAGCGCGCGGCGTCCCTCCGCCAAGCGCGAAATCCGCACAAACCGCCGCTGGCTCGCCGGTTGCAGTCGTGAAGCGGGTCAACGTGTCCGGTGCGTCAACGACAACCAGGAGGGGGAACATGAGTCGTCTGGTCAGCCTTGGAGTCATCCTGCCCGCGCTGTTGCTCACGGTCAGCGGGTGCGCGACCAAGGACTGGGTCAACGAGCTGCTGGGCAAGAAGGAAGCCCAGATCGACAACCGCTTCCGCGCGGTGGACGCCGCCGTCGGCGAGGCCGGCGAGGGCGCGCGGCAGGCGCGCGCGCGAGCCGACGCGGCGTTCGGCCGTGCCGACGTCGCGTTCAGCCGCGCCGACGAGGTCGATCAGCGGCTCACGAGGCTCTGGTCCGGCCGTCACAAGCGCAGCGCGGTCGAGACGATCAACGTGCAGTTCGCCTTCGACCGCTCGGAGCTGTCCGACGCGGCGCAGACGGCGCTGCTCTCCATCGTCAAGGAGCTGAAAGAGAACCCGGCGCTCACCGTCGACCTCGAGGGGTACACCGATCCGGTGGGCACCCGCGACTACAACATCACCCTCAGCCAGAGGCGGGTCGAGGCGGTCCGGCGCTACCTGGTCCAGAGCGGCGCCGAGCTGCCTCGCATCAGCGCCATCGGGCTCGGCCCGGTGAACGGCAGCGGGCGTGGCGAAGAGCACGGCAAGCAGCGGCGGGTCACCGTGCGCCTGATGACGCCCGTCGAGTAGCGCCGGCCGACCGGTCGGCCAGTCCCCGGACAACACAAGGGGCGGAGACCCGCGGGTGCGCGCCGCGGCTCTCCGCCCCTCCCTGAGTACCGCCGGCGCTAGGCCAGGCGCGGCACCAGGACAGCGACCGCCATCGCCCATGCGTCGGACATCAGGAGCAGCTGGACCTGGCGGGTGGCGACGGCGCGGCCATCGCGCCGCACCGCCGCGATCATCGGATCGCCCGACGTGAGAATCGCCCTCCACGTCGAGAACCATTCACGCGCGTCACGCGGGGTGCGCCAGAGGGGCAGCCAGAGCTGGCGCCCCAGATGACGATTCAACGCGTGCACGTGGCAGCCGAGACGAACGAGGATCCAGACGCCCCGGGCCATGTTCGCCAGGGCGACTGCCGCGACCGCCAGAGCCGTGATCCGGATGATCCATTCGACCATGCCGTCCCTTCTACGCAAACCCGGGGCCACTACCATGGAACCCGCTTAACTAGCTGAACGACAACGTGTTTCCGGGAATAGCTGGCAGGGGTCTACGCCCGGCTTGGCCGCTCTCTGACCAGCCCGCATGGCCCGAAGCTCACCAAGATGTTTCGAGTACACTAGGCACCGCCGCGAGGAGGACCGCCATGCCGACGACCGGTGTCGCGGAGGTCTTCGACCTCCACGCCCTCAAGGAGTTCGCCCCGGACAAGCGCGTGCGCAAGATGCTCTTCAAGACGGACCAGCTCTGGTCCGAGATCGCCTGCTACGAGCCCGGCCAGTCAACCGTCATGCACAAGCACCCGCGTGAAGAGGAAGCGATCTTCGTGCTGGAGGGCACGGCGACGATGTCCGTGGGCGGCGAGGAGGTCGTCGCCCCCGCGGGCTCGATCGTGAAGTTCGGCCACGATGTGCTCCACGACGTCCGCAACCTCGGCCGCGAGCGGTGCGTGATCATGTTCGTCAAGGTCAATCCGAAGGTGCTGAGGGCCGGGACGGAGCCCGCGGATGGGTAACGTCGAGCGTTGCGACCGGACGCTGCCGCTCAACGAGATGGTCTACTACGTGCGCCGCGACGCCGCGGCCCGCGCGCGCCTGCTCACCGACCTCGAAGGCCTGGCGGCCGAGTTCGGACTGAGCCGGGCCGAGTACGAGGCCCTCCGCGACAAGGACGTGCGGCGACTCATGGACCTGGGCGTCCACCAGTACTACGTGCCCCAGATATTGCGAATCTACTTCGGGGCCAGGCAGAACAGCAACGCGAGCGCCGTCCTCGAGTGCTACCGGCGTGCCTTCCCCGAGCAGACGCGGGCGGCGACGCCCGGCCGGCCCGAGCCGCGCTGATGGCCGAGCTCGTCGGCGCGATGGCGATGACGCACTCGCCGGGGCTCACCGGCTGGTTCGACACCGCCCCGCAGGAGCACCAGCAGCTTGCGCTCTCGGCGACAGCCGAGATGCGGCGGCGCCTGCTCGCCGCGCGCCCCGACGTGCTCGTGATGTTCAGCAACGATCACCTGCTCAACTGGCCGATCAACAATGTTCCCGAGTACACGGTCGGGATCGGCGAGACTCACGTGGGCCCCGCCGACTGGTTCGACGAGTGGCTCGGCATGGAGCAGTACCGGGTGCCCGGCCACCCGGACCTGGCGCGCTTCATCGTCAACGAGGGCGCGCGCCGGCGGCTCATGCTGGCCTATCTGCGCACGATGCAGTTCGACGACGGGATCTCGGTCCCGATGCACTATCTCAACCCGGACGCGCGCTTTTCGCTCGTGCCCGTGACGATGAACTGCACGGTGCCGCCGATCCCGACGCCCGAGCGCGCCTACGCGGTCGGCGCGGTCCTGCGCGAGGTGATTCGCGCCTACCCCGGCCCCGAGCGCGTCGCCGTCGTCGCCACCGGCGGTCTCTCGCACGAGCCCGGGGGCCCGCGCTACTTCTGGGTGGACGAGGAGTTCGACCGCTGGTTCCTGGACCTCCTGAAGCACGGCGACCACGCGCGGCTGCTCGGCGAGTGCACGCTCGAGCGCATGGAGGCGGCGGGCTCCGGCGGCACGGCGGAGCTGCTCGCCTGGATCCTCGTGCTCGCGATGACGCGGGGGCCCGCCGACGTGCTCGCCTACATGCCGGCCGTCGCCTGGCGCTCCGGCACGGGCATGGTCGTCTGGAACGAGGTGACGCCATGACAACGGGCGGGACGGCGTGGGGCGCGGCGCTTCTCCGCGTGATCCTCGGCGTGATCTTCGTCATGCAGGGCTACCTGACGCTCCGGGTCCTGGGGCCCGACGTGGCGGCGGGCGACATCGTGCGCATGGGCTATCCCGCGTGGCTCAGCCAGGCGCTCGCGTGGTACCTGATCCTCGTTCACGGTATCGGTGGCGTCCTGCTGCTCGTCGGGTTCTGGACGCGCGTGGTCGCGCTCCTCCAGATATCGATCATGGCGTCGGCGTTCTTCCTCCTGCACCTGGCGCAGGGATTTTTCATGGGCGCGACTCTCATCGATTCCCCCGCCGGTCCGCGCGCGATCCCGGTCGGCTACGAGTACGCGCTGCTGGTGCTCGTCGCGACGCTCGCGCAGGCGCTGCTCGGCCCGGGGGCCTGCTCGCTCGACGAGCGGCGCGCGACGCCGAAGCTCAAGATGCCCTGACATGGCTGCGTCGCACCGGCTCGACGCGGGGACCGTTCACTACGAGTGGAACAACGCCCTCGCTCCGCGTCTCATCATCGAGCCCGGCGACACGGTTGTCTTCGACACGCGCGACGCGGCCGACGGCTACTATTCCCGCCGCTCGACCCACGCCGACGTCCTCGCGCGCGGCCCCTTCCGGGGTCATCCCCTCACCGGCCCGGTCCGCGTGCGCGGCGCCGAGCCCGGCGACACCCTCGTCGTGGAGGTGCTGGACGTCCGGCCCGGAGCGGACTTCGGGTGGACGGCGATCCGTCCCGGGCGCGGGCTCCTGCCGGAGACGGACTTCGACAAGCCGTTTCTGCAGATCTGGGATCTCGCCGAAGGCGTCCACGCGCGCACGGGGCGCGGGATCCAGGTGCCGCTGGCGCCATTCCCCGGCGTAATGGGCACGGCGCTCGCCGAGCCGGGCGGGCACAGCACGATGCCGCCGCGCCGGAACGGCGGCAACATGGACATCCGGCAGCTCACCGCGGGCAGCACGCTCTACCTGCCGGTGTCGGTCGAGGGCGCGCTGTTCAGCGCCGGCGACGGTCACGGCGCCCAGGGCGACGGCGAGGTGTGCGTGACGGCGGTCGAGATGCAGGCGCGCGTCACCCTGCGCATCGGTCTCACGCGCGGCCGGGGCGTGGCCGAACCGCGGTTCCGCGTGCCCGGCCCGCTCCTGCCCGGGGACCGGGGCCCGTGGTTCGTGACGACGGCGCACGGCCCCGACCTCTTCGCGTCCTCACAGCAGGCCGTGCGCTACATGATCGAGCACCTCGTGGCCGAGCGCGGCCTCTCGCGCGAGGAGGCCTACATCCTCTGCTCGGTGGCCGTCGATCTGAAGATCAGCGAGATCGTGGACGCGCCCAACTGGATCGTCTCCGCGTTCCTCCCCGAGTCGGTCTTCGCGTGAGCCTCGATCGCGCCGACCCGATCGCCCCGCTGCGCGAGTGGCTCCGCGAGTGGCAGGCGCGCGTGCGCGCCGTGGACTTCGACGGCGGGCGCCGGATGTGCGTGCCCGAGCTCGTGGCCTTCGGGACCGTCGCCCCGATGGTGGAGGGCCTCGATCGCGTGATCGACGCCCAGTGGCATCGGGTGTGGGCGCACATCCGCGAATTCACCATTCACGACGACCGGGCCCGCGGCGCCATCGCCGGCGACAACGCCTGGGTCGCGACGACGTGGGACTCGCTCGGCATCGGGCCGGACGGCTTGACGTTCCGGCGTCCCGGCCGCCTCACGATCGCGTTCGTCCGGCGCGACGACCGCTGGTTCGCCGCGCACACGCACTTTTCGCTCACCCCCCAACCTTCCTGAAGGAGCGTCTCATGCACATCGGCGTCTGCATCTTTGCGACCGAGTACGCGATCCGCATCGACGAGCTCGCCCGCGAGTGCGAGGCCCGCGGGTTCGAGTCGCTGTGGGTCCCGGAGCACACGCACATCCCGACGAGCCGCCGCAGCCCGTTCGCGGGCGGCCAGCCGCTGCCCGAGGAGTACAAGCACACGCTCGATCCGTTCCTGTCGCTGATGGCCGCGGCCGCGGCGACGAAGAAGCTCAGGATCGGCACCGGCATCTGCCTCATCATCGAGCGCGACACCATCACCACCGCCAAGTCGGTGGCCACGCTCGACCTGCTCTCGAACGGCCGCTTCGAGTTCGGCATCGGCGGCGGCTGGAACGCCGAGGAGATGGAGCACCACGGGACCATCTTCAAGTCGCGCTTCCAGCGTCTCCGCGAACAGATTCTCGCAATGAAGGAGATCTGGACCAAGGACGTGGCCGAGTTTCGCGGCGACCACGTGAGCTTCGAGCCGATCTGGTCGTGGCCGAAGCCGGCGCAGAAGCCGCACCCGCCGGTGCTGCTGGGCGGCGAGAGCGGCTACACGCTGCAGCGCATCGTCGACTTCTGCGACGGCTGGTTCCCGCGCGCCCGCAACGCCGACCGCATCCTCAGCGGTCTCGCCGAGCTGAAGGAGCGGGCGGCCAAGGCCGGGCGTGACATGAAGACGATCTCGACGTCGGTCTTCGGCGCGGCGCCAGACCCCGCGACGCTCGACAAGTGGGCAGCCGCGGGCATCACCCGGGCCATCCTCCGCCTGCCGCCGGAGGGACGCGACAAGGTCCTGCCGCTGCTTGATCAGTGGACCAGGCTGCTGAAGAAGTAGTCCGCGCGGCGCCGGCGTGGGCGCGGGAGCTGCTGCGCGACGCGCGCGTGGCGCGGCTGGGGACAGCCGACCGCCGGGGCCGTCCCCACGTCGTGCCCGTCTGCTTTGCCCTCGACGATTTCCGGATATGGTCCGCCGTGGACGACACGCCAAAGCGCACCACCCGCTTGCGGAGACTCGCCAATATCGTCGAGAATCCCTTGATCACCCTCCTCGTCGACGAGTGGAGCGAGGAGTGGAGCCGGCTGCGCTGGGTGCGCGTGGACGGACGGGCGGACGTGCTCGAGGGCGGGGACGCGGAACGCGGCATCGCGCTCCTGCGCGACAAGTACCCGCAGTACCGGGTGATGGGGCTCGGAGAACGCGCGACGCCGCTCATCCGTATCACGGTCGAGCGGCTCGTGTCGTGGGCGGCCGTTTGAGGTACTCTCGGGCAACGCGGTAAGGGGGGCAGGGGCCGACAATGGCCGGACACAGACTCGCGGCACGAGGTTTATCCCCTTGTCGAACAAGGAACTTCCGAGATCTATCGGCAGGCGCCTCTGGCGCTCCCGCCTGGTGTCGGTGATGGGACTCGGCCCCAGGCCGATCGATCTCGCCCGGGCATACGAGGATCTGGTGAAGATCGGCATCGCGCTCACGAACGAGCGCGACCTCAGCACGCTCCTCGAGCGCATCCTCACGGAGGCGCGCCGCTTCACGCGCTCCGACGCGGGCACGCTCTTCCTCCGCGAGGGCGACCAGCTCATGTTCTCGATCGTCCAGAACGAGACGATGGTGCGTGACATGGGCGAGGAGCAGATGAAGGCGGTTCTCCAGGCCGAGCCCCTGCCGCTCAACGAGCTGAGCCTCGCCGGCTACGTGGCCATGACGGGCGACATCTTGAACCTCCACGACTCCTACAGCGTGCCGCCCGACCGGCCGTACGCGCACGACCGGTCCGTGGACGCGCGCACGAGCTACCGCACCGAGTCCATCCTCGTCGTGCCGCTCCAGGACATGTCGGGCAAGATCCTCGGCGTGCTCGAGCTCATCAACGCGCTCGACGCGCACGGCCGCGTGATTCCCTTCGATCCCCAATTCGAGGGTCTCATCCGCTCGCTCGCCGCGCAGGCCGCCGTCGCGATCCACAACGCGCGGCTCGAGGACCTGTCGCTCAAGGACAGCCTCACCGACGTCTACAATCGCCGCTACTTCATGGCGCGGCTCGAGGAAGAGACACGGCGGCAACCGCGCTTCGCGGAGCCCGTGGCGCTCGTCCTGATGGATCTCGACCACTTCAAGTCCATCAACGACCAGCACGGTCACCCGGCAGGCGACGAGGCGCTCAAGGAGGTCGCGCGGCTGCTCCTCAAGCATTCGCGCGATTTCACCGTCGTCACGCGCTACGGCGGCGACGAGTTCGCGGTGCTGCTGGTGAACACGACGAAGGTCGGCGCGCTGAACTACGCCGAGCGCATCCGCGCGCTCCTGGCGCAGCACGGGTTCAGTCACGGGGAGACGACGGCGAGCTTCGGCGTGGCCGTGATTCCGGATGACGCGACGACGGCCAAAGAGCTGATCGCGGCGGCCGATCAGGCCCTCTACGAGGCCAAGCGCAAGGGCCGCAATCGCGTCGCCGCCCGCTGAGCGCCTGCGCGCTCAGTCGACCTTCGACTCGTCGCGATACATCACCCTGTGGCGCTGGGTCCGGATCCAGTCGCCGATCGCTTCGTCCGTCGGCACATTCCGGGGATCGAGCCGGCCCCAGAACATGATCTGCGGCAGCGTCTTCTTCCAGCGCTTGTACGACGGCTTGAGCGGCGGCCCGAAGCACATCACGTCGATGATCGCGAGCTCGTCGGGGACGCCGAGCAGCGGCCGCACCCGCTCTCACGCTTCACGGCGGGATCCGTCACGACGATGTAGTGCCAGGGCTGGCTGTTGGCGCCCGACGGCGCGTGGCGCGCGGCCTCGAGGATCATCTCGCGTCGTACCGTGCGACGTCGTCGAAGGGTGTCAGCCCTCGGCCTCTTCGCGCCAGAGACCCAGGGCCCGGACCGCGGGCTCGTCGTTGAACGCGAAGAGACACGCGGGCGCGCCGCCGTCCGCGTTCGTGTGCGCGATCCAGTGCCAGGGCGGCGCCACGAAGGTGTCACCGGCCTCCCACTGAAGCTCGGCGTCGCCGACCCGGCTCGTCCCGCGCCCCTCGATCGCGTGGTAGACGGCGGACGTCGTGCGCCGCGCGCGCCGCGCCCGCTCGCCGGGCCGGAGCCACTGGCACTCGGCGCCCAGCGTGGCGAGCGGGGGCGCGCCCGTGCGCGGGTTGACGTAGAGAAACACGACGTCGGCGTCCGGCGGCGCGGTGGCCGCGAGCGCGGCGAGCGCCCCCCGCACCGTCCGCCACGGCCAGCGCACCTGGGGGTACTCCGCATCCTCCCCCGGCGCGCGGCGGGGCACGAGGCCGGCCGCCGTGTAGGCGTCCTGGGACGAGTCGGTGGCCGTGCGCGGCGCTTCGGGCGAGCGCACGGGCGAGACCCAGCTCGCGTCGAAGTGGCGCACGAGCGGAATGTCCAGCCCGTCGAGCCAAACGACCGGCCCCGTGCCCTCGTGTCCGTGGTCGTGCCAGCGCATCGGCGGCGTGATGATGAGATCGCCCGGCTCCATCGCGCACTTGACGCCGTCGACCGTCGTGAAGCCGCCCCGGCCCTCGACGATCAGCCGCAACGCCGCGGGGGTGTGATAGTGGCTCGGCGCGATCTCGCCCGGCAGGATGATCTGCAGTCCCGCGTAGAGCGTCGAGCTGATCGCGTACGTGCCCTTGAGCCCGGGGTTCTCGAGCACGAGGACGCGTCGCTCCGCCTGCTCGATCGGCACGAGCCGCGCGGCCTCGAGCAAGAGCGGCCGGAGCTCGCGCCAGCGCCAGCGGTGCGGCACCGCCGCGCTCACGCGCGAGGATGGCAGGAGCGTGTGCAGCGCCGTCCACAGCGGGCCGACGGCGAGCGACTCGAGCGTCCGCGTGTACTCGACCGGTAGACCCTCGTCGCGCGTCGACAGCGCCGTCATGCGCCCTCCCCCCGCGTACCGCGACTCGATGATACCCTGAGGCCTCATGCAGTTCGAGGTCGAGGTCGGGAAGAACGAGCTGGGCGAGTGGGTGGCGACGGCGGTGGCCCATTCCGTCGCCGTCACCGGCCGGACCGAGAACGAGGCGCTGGCGCGGCTGATGGAGGCCCTCGCGAAGCACTTCAGGAAGGCATCGAGGCTGGCGTGACCGGCGGCACGCGCGGCGCGGGCGCGACCCTCGTCGCCCTCGTCGCCCTTGTCGCGCTGCTGGCCGCGGCTGCAACGGCGATGGCCGGCGACTATATCGGCCCGCTCATCGATGCCCACTCGCACGTCCCGAACGCAACCGCGATCGACGCCTACGTCGCCGCGATGAAGCGGCACGGGATCACGCGGGTCGTCCTCCTCGGGGTCGGCGGCGTCCAGAAGGACGACGCGGCCTGGATCGCGGCGGCCGCGAAGAAGTACCCCGACCGGGTCGTCGCGGGGGTGCCGGTCCCGGATCCCGCCGCGGCGGACGCGGGCGTCCGGCTCGACGCGGAGCTCAAGCGGAGCCGCGCCCGCGTCGCCGGCGAGGTCCACGTCCGCCAGGCGAGCCGGAAGATCGAGCGGGATCCCTCCGCCGCGCCGTTCCTCGCGCTCCTGCGCGCCGCCGCAGCGCACGAGGCGGCCGTCGTGATCCACCAGGAGCTGGACGAGCGCGCGGCCGCCGCCCTCGAGCGCGCGCTCGTCGCCGAGCCGAAGGCGATCGTCGTCCTCGCCCACGCGGGCGAGGCGCCGCCCGCGCTGATCGAGACGCTGCTCACGCGCCGGGCGAATCTCCGCGTGGATCTCTCCGGGATGCACTTCCAGCGCAGCCCGTCGCTCGCCACCGAGACCGGGCCGCTCGATCCCGCCTGGAAGGCGTTGATCGAAAAGATGCCCGACCGCTTCCTGATGGGCGTGGACGTGTGGGCGCCCCGGCTCTTCGAGCCGAGGACGCTCGACCGGCTGATGGCGTGGACGCGGCGGGTCCTGGGCGAGCTCCGGCCCGACGTCGCCGAGCGCGTGGCGTGGAAGAACGCCGCCGCGCTCTACCGCGTCGAGTAGCGATGGCGCCCACCAACCCCTTCGCCGAGTCGACCGTCTACGACGTGCTCGCGACGATCGCGTCGCGCCACCCGGCGCGGGAGTCGATCGTCTTCGGCGACGAGCGGATCTCGTTCGCCGCGCTCCTGACGCGGGTGGACGCCCTCGCCGCCGGACTCTCCGCCCTCGGTCTCGGAAAGGGCGACACGCTCGCGATCTGGCTCCCCAACCGCCCCGTCTGGTACGTCGCGCAGTACGCGGCCGCGAAGCTCGGGATCGTCGTCGTCGCGCTGAACCCGCGCTATCGCGCCCACGAGCTGGCGTACATCCTCGGCCAGTCCGACACCAAGGCGCTGCTGCTCACCGATCACCTCGGGGCGATCGACTACTTCGAGACACTGCACGACGTCGTGCCGGAGCTCCCCGCGGCGGCGCCGGGCGAGCTCGCGAGCGCGACGTTGCCCGCGCTCCGCTGGATCATCGTGGACGCCGAGGATCCGTATCCCGGGTGCGTGCGCGTGCAAGACGTCGTGGATGCCGGTGCTGACTCCGGCCCCGGGACGAGGGCCCGGCTCGGGAATCCGCGAGTAGATCCTGCACGGCGGCCAGATGGGTCACGCGTCGCCTCCGAGCCGGTAGGGC
>JBOHQB010000127.1:0-10515 GCA_050731995.1 Candidatus Rokuibacteriota bacterium | reverse complement strand
GGCGTGTAGAAGTACGTGAGCCAGCCGTCGCCCTTCGTCGCGACGCGTTTCAGGACCGCGTCCACATAGCCGCCGATGAGGATCGGCGGGCGGGGGCGCTGCGCGGGGCGCGGCAGCATCACCGCATCACGAAGGTTGAAGCCGTCGGCTTGGAGCGTGACGCGCTCCTCCGTCCACAGACGGATGAGGATGTCGAGGTTCAGCTCGAAGAGCCGGCCCCGCTGCTTGAAGGGCACGCCGACCGCGTCGAACTCGCGCGCGTACCACCCGGCGGCGACTCCGAGGATCAGCCGGCCCTTGGAAATCACGTCGAGAGTCCCGAGCGCCTTGGCGGCGACGGTCGGGTTGCGGAGCGGGAGCACCAGCACGCCGGTCCCGAGGCGGATGCGTGACGTGCGCGCGGCGATCGCGGTGAGCGTCCCGACGGCGTCGAGGATCGGAAAGGCCGGCTCCACGCCGAGGATCACGTGGTCCCACGCCCAGAGCGACTCGAAGCCGAGGGCCTCGGCGCGCCCCGCGTAGGCGAGGATCGCGTCCACGTCCGGGGTCTCGGTCGGCCCGACGAAGTTCTTGATCGCAAGTCCGAAGCGGGTCATCGGCGGATCAGCCGAGGAAGCGGCGCTCGGGGTCGAGCGCGCGGAGTATCGCGAGCTCGTCGTCCGAGGGCGGCTCGGTGACAGCAACCGCGGGGGCCACGCCCAGCTCGAAGCCCGTGTTGGCGCGGATGTCGTCGACCGTGACGCCCGGGTGCGTCGCCTCGATGCGCATGCGTCGCGTCTCCGGATCGAAGTCGAGGAGGCCGAGCGTCGTGACCACGCGCGACACACCGCCGAAGAGGAGCCCGGCCCGGCGGCGCGAGCCGTCGCCCGCGAGCCACGCGGGGCTCGTGACGAAGTCGACCTTCTCGACGAACCGTCGCTTCTCGTGAGCCGTGACGATGATCACCTCGCGGCAGAGCGACGCGATGTCGTTGGCGCCGCCCGTGCCCGGCAGCCGCACCTTGGGCTTCCAGTAGTCCGTGCCGAGGGTGCTCGTGTTGATGTTTCCGTACCGGTCGATCTGGGCGCCGCCCATGAATCCGACGTCCACGAAGCCCCGCTGCGCGAAGAGAAAGGCGTCCGTGATCGCGGGCAGCATCGTCGCGCGGCGGCCGGCGCGCATCTCGTTGGTCGAGATCGGCAGCCGCCCCGGCGCGATCTCGGGCCCGATGATGCCGCCCTCGATCACCATCGTGAGCCGCGGCGCGTGGCGCCGCTTGGCGAGCGCCGCCGCGAGCAGCGGCACGCCGACGCCCGCGAAGACGGTCGTGTCGTCACGGAGCTGGCGCGAGGCGATGACCGCGAGGAGCTCGGCGGCGTTGACCGAGGCGCTCATCCCACGAGCTCCCGCGCGCGCCGCCGCTGGAGGGCCAGCCGGTCGCCGCCGAAGAGCTCCAGGTACTCGTCCCACGTCGCGGGGCCGTACACGTAGCGGCCGAGGTACTCGGCGACCGCGTCCATCCCGCGCGCGTCGATCGCGGCCGTGTACTCGGCGAAGTGGTCGAAGTCTGCCTCGTAGAGGCCGTAGCACTCGTGGGGGAACGAGCCCCAGGGGACGAGCACGAGGGCGTCGACCGCGAAGCCCGGGATCACCGTGCGGTCCGGATGCCGCCGCGTCTCGTCCTCGGAGATGAGCTCTTCCGTTGTGACGAGCACGGTCGTGGCGGCGCGGGCGATATCCGCGTCCATGTGCGGATAGCCGTCGACCTGGCAGTTGCCGAAGCGGTCGGCCCGGTGGACGTGCAGGAGCGCGACGTCGGGGAAGAGCGCGGGCACCGCGGCGAGGGTCTCGCCGGTGTACGGGTCCTGGACCGTCTTCATAGGGCCGACGTCGACGAGGTCGGAGCCGAGCATCGTGAGCGCGGGCAGGAAGGGCAGCCCCATCGCGGCGGCGCGGAAGCGGAGACCGAGCGCCAAGTGGCTCCACTCCTCCATCGCAACCTTCCCCGCTTCCACGTGGTGGCGCATGACCTTCGAGACACCCCACGGGAGCCCGATCGACATCCACGCGGTGACGACGCGCTCGACCGCGCCCGCGGCCATCATGAGCTCGCCCTCGGTGCACATGAGGTTCCGCGTCAGCGTGAGGCCGCGCGGGCGCGCCCGGAGGATCTCGCGGACGAGGGCGAGCGGTGTGCGCGAGAAGAGGCAGCCGCCGACGGCGACGTGGTCGCCGTCCCGGACGCGCCGGGCCGCGTCCTCGAGGGTCGTGAGCTTCTCGCCGGCCGATTTGGGTTTTGCCTCGAGCCGCCGCCGCGCGGCGACGAAGTCGTACTCGGCCGGTTTCAGGCGAGGATCTCCCACTTGGCCTGGTAGCGGTCCAGGGCCTCGCGCGTCCTCGCCTCCATCGAATGCTCGCGCTCGGGGATCTCCACGTGCTTGGCCTCGCCGCAGAGCGCGGTGGAGAAGTAGCGCTGGCCCGTGTCGTTCGCCATCGTCACGATCGAGGCGAGGTCCGGGTGTCGCGCGGCGAGCTTGAGCGCGGCCGCGACGTTGCAGCCCGTCGAGATGCCGCAAAAGATGCCCTCCTCGGCCGCCAGCCGCCGCGCCATCTGGACGCTCTCGGCCGTCGTCGTCGTGATCACGCCGGTCAGCAGCGAGACGTCCAGGTTGCCCGGGATGAAGCCGTCGCCGATTCCCTCGATGCCGTGCGGCCCCCACTCGCGGCGCGCGAGCAGCGCACACTCCGCGGGCTCGACGGCGTAGAGCCGGACGCGCGGGTCGCGCTCGCGGAGGTAGCGCCCGACGCCGGTGAGCGTGCCGCCGCTGCCCTGCGACGCGACGAACGCGCCGACGATGCCGCCGGCCTGCTCCCACACCTCGGGGCCGGTCGTCTTGAGGTGGGCCGCGACGTTGTCGGCGTTGTCGAACTGGCCAGGCACCCAGTAGCCCGCGGGATCGCCGGCGCGGATCTCCTCGAGCCTGCGCAGCGCCAGGTCCACGTCGCTCTCGCCGCCGCGCGTGAAGACGAGGTCAGCGCCGTAGGCGCGCATGATCTTCTTGCGCTCCTCGCTCATGCCCTCGGGCATGACGATCGTGCACGGATACCCCTTCACGGCGGCGACGAACGCGCACGCGATGCCGGCGTTGCCCGTCGAGCACTCGAGCACGCGCATGCCGGGCAGGAGCTCGCCGCGCGCCTCGGCGCGCTCGAACATGTGCAGGTAGATCCTGTCCTTCAAGCTGCCCGTCGCGCCGTACCACTCGAGCTTGAGGTAGACGGGCACTCTGAGATCGCCGGTCACGCGGTTGAGGCGCACCAGCGGCGTGCGCCCCACGGCGTGCGCGATCGAGGGCAGCGCCGCCCGGTGGGCGTCCCATCGGATCGTCATGGGGCCCGGATTGTACCACCGGGGTCAGGCGTCGCTGGCGTCGAAGGCGGCGCGGAGGTGGCGGACATCCACCCGCCCGTCGTCGCCGATCGTCACCGCGACGACGTCGAAACGGCACGGGACCGCGTCGAGGCCGCGGCGCTTGAGATAGAGCTGGGCCAGGCGGACGAGGCGGCGCCGCTTCCACCACTCGACCGCCGCGCCGGGCGCGTCGACCCAGCGCGCCTGCCGCGCCTTGACCTCGACGAACACCCACGCCGCGCCGTCGCGGCAGACGAGATCGAGCTCGCCGGCGCGAAAGCGGACGTTGCGCTCGACGACGGTGAGCCCGGCGCGCTCGAGCGCGCGGGCGGCGGCGTCCTCCGCCTGCCGCCCGAGCGTCGCGCGGTGATCCGCCATGCAGACGTTCTACGTCGACGGGCGCCGGCGGGGAATGCCTGAAATGTCAGACGCCGGCGGCGGTGTCCCGCCGCCGCTCGAAGCGGATCCGGTGGTAGCGCACCCACGCCGCGATCAGCAGCGTGCCGACGACGGTCGGCCACAGCCAGCGCAGCGTCAGGGGGAGGAAGGAGAAGTTGACGACGGAGAACGCGGTGACGGCCGCGATGTAGGAGGTGAGCATGCCGGTCATGTGGTGGAACCACCAGTGGAGCGGGTCCGCGGGCGGCCGCACGAACCGCACGATGTCGCGCCCGGCGAGGATGACGCCGATCGCGCCGAAGACGACCGCGACGCTCGGGCGCGGCGCCCACGCCGGCCCGGGCGGGAAGAGCCCGAGGAGAACGAGCACCGCGCTGGCCCCGAGCGTGAGGAGGGCCGCGGCCCAGTCGGGCGACGACGGCCGGTCGCCGCGGTCCGGGAGCTTGCGAAACAGCACGCGGTAGCCCGTGAAGGCGGAGTAGAAGCTGAAGACCGCGACGAGGATGAGGAAGGTCACTGGGCGCCAGAGGCCGAGGACCACGGCGGTTGTCGCGACCACCGCCATCAACCAGAAGTAGATCTTGCCCCAGCGCCGGTGGGCGCGCCCGCCCTTGGCCGTCAGCATCGCGCCCGGTGCCATGCCCAGGGCGGCCACGCCGGCCGCGATGTGGATCCAGCGGAGCGTCCCGATCAGCGCGTCCACGAGGTCGCGCGCCGACGCTTAGTCGGCGTCCGCGAGGACGAAGAGCTCGCCCTGGCGCCACACGCCGGCGAAGGTGCGTCGGTGGAGCGGGCAGGGGCCGAGGCGGTCGAGGGCGGCCAGGTGGTCGGGCGTCGCGTAGCCCTTGTGACGGGCGAAGCCGTACTCGGGGAACTGCCGGTCGGCCTCGAACATGAGCCGGTCGCGGGTGACCTTGGCCACGATGGACGCCGCGGCGACCGAGGCGCAGCGCGCGTCGCCGTCCACGAGGTTCCGCTGCGGGCACGCCAGCCCCGCGAGCTCGACGAAGTCGGTGATCACGAGGTCGGGCACCACGGCGAGGCGGCCGATTGCCTCTGACATCGCGAGCCGCGTCGCCTGGAGGATGTTCACGCGGTCGATCGTCGTGTGGTCGACGATGCCGACGCCCACGGCGAGCGCGCGGAGCTCGATCTCGGCGAAGAGCTCCTCCCGGCGCTCGGGGGGGAGCAGCTTGGAGTCGGCGACGCCACGGATGCGCCGTGCGGGGTCGAGGATGACGGCCGCGGCGACGACGGGGCCCGCGAGCGGGCCGCGCCCCGCCTCGTCGACGCCCGCCACGCGCGTCCTGCCCCCGCGCCAGGCCTGCGCTTCGTAGCGGTACGGCGCTGACGGTGGCGGCGTCACGCGGCCGGGGCTACTCGGTCTCGGTGGTGGTGGGTACCACGACCGCGCGCTTTTCTTTCAACCGGGCGGCCTTGCCCGCGAGCGAGCGCAGGTAGTAGAGCTTCGAGCGGCGCACACGGCCGCGACGGACGACCTCCACGCGCTCGATGCGCGGGGAGTGGAGCGGGAACGTGCGCTCCACGCCGACGCCGTAGGAGATGCGCCGCACCGTGAACGACGCGCGCCCCCCCTCGCCGCGCTTGCGGATCACCGTGCCCTCGAAGACCTGGGTCCGCTCCTTCTCGCCCTCGACGACCTTCACGTGGATGCGCACCTGATCGCCGGGACCGAACCCGCCCCGGTCCTTCTTGAGCTGCGCGGCCTCAACCAGCCGAATCGCGTCCATGACTCTGCTCCCTCTCTCCCTCCGCGGCCGCGTCGATCGTCGACGGCGTCTCTCCGCGTTCGAATCGCTCGATCAGCTGCGCGTCGTCCCGGTCCAGCTTCGCGCGCGCCAGGAGGTCCGGGCGCGCGCGCCACGTCAGCCACAGCGCCTGCATCCGCCGCCACCGCGCGATGCGCGCGTGATCGCCCGAGAGCAGCACCTGCGGCACGCGCAGGCCGCGAAACTCCTCGGGCCGCGTGTACTGCGGCGGCTCCAGCAGCCCGCTCGCGAACGACTCGCGCTCCGCCGCGCCCTCGCAGCCGAGCACGCCCGGCAGGAGGCGCGTCACCGCGTCGGCGACGACCAGCGCCGGTAGCTCGCCGCCCGTGAGCACGTAGTCGCCGACCGAGATCGCGTCGTCGGCGAGCCGCTCGCGCACCCGCTCGTCCACGCCCTCGTAGCGGCCGGCGAGCAATATCAGGTGCGTCTCCTGCGCGAGCGCCTGCGCGATCTCCTGCGTGAGACGCCGCCCGCGTGGGTCCATCAGGATCACGCGCGCCCCGGGGCCGCGGAGCGCCTCCACCGCCGCCCAGAGCGGCTCGGGCTTCAGCACCATCCCGCCGCCGCCGCCGAACTGGTAGTCGTCGGTGACGCGGTGACGGCCCTCCGCCCAGTCTCGGAGATCGTGGACCCGGATGTCAACGAGCCCGCGCGCCCGCGCGCGCCCGAGCATCGATTCCGACAGCGCCGGCGCCACGATCCCGGGAAAGAGCGTGACGATGTCGATCCGCACTCAGAGCTCCAGCAGCCCCTCGGGCAGCCGCACGACCACGCGCCGGGCCTCGACGTCCACCTCCGCCACGATCTCGGCGACCGCGGGAATCAGCACCTCGCGACCGCCGGCGTCCACGACCCACAGGTCGTGCGCCGGCGTCGTCTCGATCCGCGCGACGCGCCCGACCTCGCGACCCTCCTCGGTCACGACGCGGCAGCCCGCCAGCTGCCACGGGTAGAAGCGCCCCGGCCCCGGCGGGAGCGCCTCCGCCTCGGGCAGCGCCACGAGCGTGCCGACGAGCCGCCGGGCCGCGTCGACCGTGTCGCAGCCGGCCAGTGAGAGCAGGACGTGGGCGCCGGCGAGGCGCGCCGAGGTGATCGTCCGCGGCTCGCGCCGCTCGGACGCGGCGTCCCACAGGACGCACTCGCGCACCCGGGTGAACCGCTCGGGCTCGTCGGTCAGCGGCGTCACGCGAACCTCGCCGGCGAGCCCGTGTGGGCGGGTGATCTCGCCGATCACGACGAGGCGCTCCGGCAGGGCTACGCTTTCTCGAGCGCGATCAGCTTCTTCACCGTGTTCGACGGCTGCGCGCCCTTCCGGATCCACTCCGCGGCCTTCGCCCGGTCGATCTTCACCTGGGGCGGATCGGTCACGGGGTTGTAGTGCCCGATGATCTCGATGAACCGTCCGTCGCGCGGCGAGCGCGAGTCCGTCACGACCACGCGGTAGCGCGGCCGCTTGTTCGAGCCTTCGCGTCTGAGTCGGATCGTCACTGCCACCTGCTCACCCCCTCATTGTGGGAAAGCCGGGCAGACGCCCCATGCGCCCCACCCGGCCCTCCATGGATTTGAACTGCTTCATCATTTTCCGCAGATGCGCGTACTGCTTGAGCAGCCGGTTGACGTCCTGAACAGTTGTCCCGCTGCCGCGCGCGATGCGCTGGCGGCGCGAGCCGTTCACGAGCTCCGGATTGTGCCGCTCGGCGGGTGTCATCGACGAGATGATCGCGTCGAAGCGCCCGAGGTCGTCGGCCTCGTCGTCGAGCGGGACGCCCTTGAGCTGCCTGCCGAACGGGAGCATGCCGAGGACCTGGTCGAGCGGCCCCAGCTTGCGCACCTGCCGGAGCTGCTCGCGGAAGTCCTCGAGCGTGAACGCGTCCTGCCGGAGCTTCTGCGCGAGCTCCTCGGCCTTCGTCCGGTCCACGACCTCCTGCGCCTTCTCGACGAGCGACAGCACGTCGCCCATGCCGAGGATGCGTGCTGCGAGCCGGTCGGGATGGAAGGGCTCGAGCGCCTCCACCTTCTCGCCGACGCCGATGAAGGCGATCGGCCGCCCCGTCACGTGGCGCACCGAGAGCGCGGCGCCGCCGCGTGAGTCACCGTCGAGCTTCGTCAGGATCACGGCGTCGATGCCGACGGCCTGGTTGAATCGTTCGGCGACCGTGACCGCGTCCTGGCCCGTCATCGCGTCCACGACGAGCAGCACGTGATGAGGCTTGAGGTCGTGGCGGATCCGCTTCAGCTCCTCGAGCATCGCCTCGTCGACGTGGAGCCGCCCCGCCGTGTCGAGGATCAGCGGTGTGAGCCCGCGCGCGGCCGCCTCCTCGCGCGCCTGCCCGCAGATCTCGAGCGGCGTCTGCTCGGCGCCCCCGACGACGGGCACGCCCAGCTGGCCGCCGAGCGCCTGCAGCTGCTCGATCGCCGCCGGCCGGTAGGTGTCCGCCGCGGCGAGCATCGGGTGCTGGCCCTGCTTCTGATACATCCGGGCGAGCTTCGCGGCGGTCGTCGTCTTCCCCGAGCCCTGGAGCCCGATCAGCATGATCACGGTCGGCGGGTGGGAGGCCATCGCGAGGCGGTGGCCGCTCCCGCCGAGCAGCTCGACGAGCTCGTCGTGCACGACCTTGACGACCTGCTGGGCGGGGGTGACCGAGCGCAGCACGTCCTGGCCGACGGCCTTGACGCGGACCCGCTCGACGAACTCGCGGACGACCTTGAAGTTGACGTCCGCCTCGAGCAGCGCGACGCGGACCTCGCGGAGCGCCTCCTGGACGTTCTCCTCCGTCAGGCGGCCGCGGCCGCCGAGGCGATCGAAGATCGCGGTCAGTCGTGTACTCAGTGTGTCGAGCATGGAAACACCGAATTATACGCTACGGTGTTGCTTCGGGCGAGCGGGCTACCGAACGCCGGCGGCGGAGCGCATCTGCTGGATCACGGCCGCCGGGTCCTTTGCCTCGAAGACGGCCGAGCCGGCGACGAGGATCGAGGCGCCGTGCTCGACGAGCGGCTTCGCGTGCTCGACCTTGACGCCGCCGTCGATGGAGACGTCCACGGCGCGCCGCCCGAGCAGCGTCCGGATCTGGCGAATCTTGGGATACACGGTGTCGATGAACTTCTGGCCGCCGAAGCCCGGGTTCACGGACATGACGAGGACCAGGTCGAGGTCGTCGAGGACGTAGTCGAGCGTCGCGGGCGACGTCGACGGGTTCAGCGCCGCGCCCGCCCGGACGGGCGCGCCGCGCTTGTCGGCGAGCTCGTGGATCTGCGCGAGCGTCCGGTGCAGGTGCGGGCACGCCTCCACGTGGACGGTAAGCATGTCGGCGCCGCACGCGGCGAACTGCGGCAGGTACTTCTCGGGCTCGACGATCATCAGGTGCAGGTCGAGTGGGAGCCGCGTGCGCTTGCGGACCGCTTCCAGGATCGGAAAGCCCATCGAGATGTTTGGCACGAAGCGCCCGTCCATCACGTCGATGTGGATCTGGTCGGCGCCGGCGGCCTCGACGCGCGCGATCTCCTCGGCGAGGATCCCGAAGTCGGCGGAGAGAATCGACGGGGCGATCCGCACCATGCCCGCCCTTATATCACGAACGCCGGAGCCGGAAGGCGGTGAAGCCATCCGTCCCGTGGCGGTGCGGCAGGCAGCGGAGCACGCCGTCGTCGCGCAGCGGCAGCGGAAAGGCGCTCGGCGGATCGAGACCGAAATCGGAGCGCTCGCCGAGGAACGCACCGACCACCGCGTCGTTCTCCTCGGGCTCGAGCGAGCACGTCGCGTAGACGAGCCAGCCGCCGGGCCGCACCATTGTCGCGGCCGCGGCGAGGACGGAACGCTGTCGCGCGGCCGCGGTGACGAGGTCCGCCGCGGATCGGCGCCACTTCACGTCCGGGTTGCGCCGGACGACACCCAGGTTGGTGCACGGCGCGTCGACGAGGACGGCGTCGCACGCGGCCGCGAAGCGCGGCGCGAGCGTTTCGACCGCGCCCTCGTGCGCCTCGATGCTCGCGATGCCGAGGCGTCGCGCCGCTTCGCGCACGAGCCCGAGCCGGGCGGGCTCGGGCTCGAGGGCGAGCACGCGCCCGCGGTCTTCCATGAGCGCGGCGAGGTGCGTCGTCTTCGTTCCGGGGGCCGCGCAGACGTCGGCGACCGTCCCGCCCGGGCGGGGCTCGAGGAGCCGCGCGATCAGCATCGAGGCCTCGTCCTGGACGACGCAGTCGCCCTCGGCGAAGGGGCGCCACGTCTCGGGCGAGCCGCCGCGCTCGACGACGAGCCCCTCGGGCGCCCAGGGAGTCGGTCGCGTCGTGAGCCCGTGCTCGGCGGCGAGTCGCGCCGCGAGCTGCTCGCGAGTCAGCCGGAGCGTATTGGCGCGCAGCGTGAGCGGCGCGCGCTCGTTCAGCGCGCGCATCAGCGTCTCAGCGTCGTCGAGGCCGTAGCGGTCGACCCAGCGGCCGGCGAGCCAGGTCGGGAACGAGGCGCGCGTCGCTAGCGCCTCGAGCGGGTCGCGCGGCGGTCGTGGCTCGCGCTCGCGAGCCCCCCGGCGAGTGAAGGAGCGCAGGACCGCATTGACGAAGCCGGCCGTGCCCGGCGCGCCGCGGGCAAGCGTCACCGCGTCGTTTACCGCCGCGAACGCCGGCACCCGGGCGAGGAAGACGATCTGATAGGCCGCCATCCGCAGCAGGGCGCGCACGCGCGGGTCGAGCCGCGCGAGCGCGCGGCTCGCGTGCGGCTGGAGCACCCAGTCGAGATAGCGCTGCCAGCGAAGGGTCCCGTAGACGAGCTCGGTCGCCAGCGCGGCGTCGCGCGTCGGCGCGCGGCGACGATCGAGCTCGGCGGCGAGCGCCAGGTCCGCGAACGCGCCGTCGGTCTCGACGCGCTCCAGAACGCGGGTGGCCACGACACGCGCGAGCGACGGAGGGCGCGGGGGTCGACGGCCTACGATACCCCACTTG
>JBOHQB010000126.1:0-5788 GCA_050731995.1 Candidatus Rokuibacteriota bacterium | reverse complement strand
CTCGACGGTCCCGCGCGTGCCGCCGGCGAGCTTCAGCTTCCACTCGCCCTCGGTCTCGAAGCGCCGGTCGCGGAGCCGCTCACCCCACGGCTTGATTGACTCGCGGATCGCGTTTAGGTCGAAGGGCTCGCGGCGCAGCTCGCGCGCGCGCGCCATGACGTCGGGCGCGGCGCGGATGAAGGCGCGGAGCGCGGCGCCGGTCTTGATCGAGTACTTGCGGCCGGCCCACGCGGTGGGGAAGGTCGTCGAGAGCGCCTTCACGTAGTTCAGGAAGAAACGCTTCGCGCCGTGACGGATCTCCTGGATCTTCGCCCCGCCGCCGACCTTTTCGACCGTCTCGAGGAAGTCCACGATCTCCTCGGCGAGCGGCGCCTGGCTCACGCGGCCGCGTCCGGTGCCGAGCATCTTGATCTCGCTGTGGAGCGGCGAGGTGTCGTCCTCGTTCAGCGAGCGGATGACGTCGTGCGCGAGCGCCTGGTTCGGGTCCGGGTAGAGCTTGCGCCCCGACAGGCTGATGATGTGCGACGGGTTGAGCCGGGTGTGCTTGGCGTTGATCGTCACGAACAGCTCGACGATCTGCCGGGCGTCGAGCGAGTCGAAGAGGACGGCCGGGACCTCGATCCCCATCTGCTCGCCGGACAGCGACACCGCGTGGAGCGCCAGCAGCCGGTGCTGGCCGTCGAGCACGCGCAGCACGCCGTGCTCCTCGGGGATCTGGAGCAGGCCGAGGTCGTGGTGGCCGGCGACCGGCGTGAAGGTGAAGCGCTTCTCCGAGGTGATGATGACCGCGCCCGGGATCGGCGGCAGCGTGCCCGCGTCCTTGCACTCGCGGTAGTACGTGGCGAGCTCGTCGATCTTGCGGCGGATGACCGGACGCTGATACGCGGCCTCGCTCTCACTGATGCGCCGCTCGAGGCTGTCCCAATTGACGCGCGACCGCGACGTCGCCTTGCGCTTCGGCTCTTCTTCGGGCTTGGGTCCGCCGGAGTATCCCAGGACCTCGAACTTCACCAGCCGATCGATGTCCTTCGCCGACAGTCCCGCCTGGTAGAACTCGACGCCGAACTGCTTGACGCGACGTGCAGGCACCGTGATCATAGGTCCGACACTCTACTTGATCCGCAAACCCCTGTCAATAGAGGGATTTTCAGCCATGAAAGGCTTTCCGCGCCCGGTCGTCGCCGATCGGTTGGACCTTCGGGACCGCGTCTATCAGCCCAGGGTGGCCGACCCGCCTGGACCCGGCGCGGACGCCCGCCGGCGGTTCCGCTTCCCGGTGCTGGACCAGCGGCGAAGCCAGGCATGCACGGGGTTCGCTTTGGCCAACGTCGTCAACTACTTGCTGGCCGCCGCGGGACGGAAGGGCGAGGAGCCGGTGTCGCCTTGGATGCTCTACTCCATGGCGCGCCGCTATGACGAGTTTCCCGGCGCGCGCGACGTGGGCTCGAGCCTCCGGGGTGTCATGAAGGGGTGGTTCAAGCACGGCGTCTGCGCCGCCCCCTTCTGGAGCCGCGAGCCCATGCCGCCACCGCAGCGGGACGCGGCGAAAGACTGGTGGCCGAACGCAGCCCGGCGGCCGCTTGGCGCCTACTACCGGGTGGACGCCCGCTCGGTGTCGGACATGCACGTGGCGCTCAACGAGGTCGGCGTGATCTGCGCCAGCGCCGCGGCCCACGACGGCTGGGACAAGCCGGCGGGCGCGCGCGGAGGCTGGCGTATCCCGCCGCGGAAAGCGAGCCCGACCGACGGCGGCCACGCGTTCGTCATCATCGGCTACGACGAGCACGGGTTCCTGGTCCTGAACTCGTGGGGCCCCGGGTGGGCCGACCATGGCGTCGCGACGCTGACCTATGACGACTGGCTCGACAACGCGATGGATTGCTGGGTTGCCCAGCTGGGCGTCGTCACCGACCAGCACCGCGAGGTGGCCGCCGCGCCGACGCTCAGACGCAGCCCCGCCGGCACCGTGACCCTGGCGGCGGAGACGACGCTCCGGAACCGCGAGCTGACCGCGTTCGTCATCGACATGGAGAACAACGGAGCGCTCTCGCAGAGCGGCGAGTTCCGAACGCAGGCGAGCGACCTCGCGGCCCTCGTCGGCAATCATCTCGCCACGGCGCGCCGGCGCTGGAATCTCGGCTCGGGCGAGGCGGCCGACGTCGCGATCTACGCCCACGGCGGCCTGACGTCCGAGTCGGAAGCCGCGGACACGGCGGCCACATGGGTGCCCGCGCTCTACGACGCGAGGATCTTCCCGATCTTCCTCATGTGGGAGTCGGATTTCTTCGCCACGCTCAAGAATCGGCTCGAGGACCTCTTCAAGGGCGTGCCGCGGCCCACGGGCGGGCTCTGGGACCGGATGCTCGACTCGGCCTCCCGATGGTGGAACGCGCGCCTCGAGCAGTCGCTCGCCTCCCCGGGCTCCGAGGTCTGGGGCGAGATGAAGCAGAACGCGGACGCGATGACGGGCAATCCGGAGTCCGGCGCGTGCCGGCTCTTCGCGCTCGGGGGCGGGGTGCCCGCGTGGACGCCGGGCCTGGTCCGGCTCCATCTGGTCGGGCACTCGGCGGGCGCCATTCTCTTGACCCACCTGGCCGCGTGGCTCGCCGCGCGGGGCTGGCCGATCGACACGGTGCACTTCATGGCCCCCGCCGCGCGTGTGGACCTCTTCAAGGCGACGCTCATGCCGCTCCTGCGCGACCGGCGCGTCGGGCGCTACGTCCAGTTCCACCTGACCGACGATGTCGAGCAGAAGGACACGACGTGCCGCGCGATCTTCGGCTACGGCCGGTCGCTCCTCTATCTCGTCTCCGAATCCTTCGAGCACGGCGTGCGCACGCCGATCCTTGGCATGGAGCGCTATCTCGACGACTGGCGCGCGGATGCGCCCGCCGGCGTCGTCACGCTCAACGCGTCGCCCGGGCCCGCGTCGGGCGCGTCCACGCACGGCGGCTTCGCCGCCGACGCGCTGACGCTCCGGACCGTGATCGGCGGCATCGCGGCGAGCCGCGGCGCCGGGCCCATCGGCAGACGAGGGGGCGGGCGTCCACGCCCGCGCCGCTAGGAAGCCGTCCCGAGCGCGAAGGCGTCAGCCGCCAGCGCGGCGATGTGACGGCCGATCGCGGGCGAGGCCGTCGCGGCGGGGGAGGGTGCGTTGAGCACGTGGATCGCCTCGGCGCTCGCGACGATGGAGAAGTCGTCCACGAGCGCGCCCGTCGGCCCCACCGCCTGCGCGCGAACGCCTGCGCCGCCCCGCGTGACGTCCTCCGTCTTGAGGTCGGGCACGAGGCGCTGGAGCGCCTTGACGAAGGCCCCCTTGGAGAGCGAGCGGTACGTCTCGTAGGCGCCCGTCTTCCAGTACTTGGCGGCCATCATCCAGAAGCCGCGGTAGCCGAGCGTGAGCCCGAGCTCGCGCGGCGAGAGCCGCGTCCAGCCGTACCCCTCGCGGGCGAGCGCGAGAACCGCGTTCGGCCCCGCCTCCACGTCGCCGTGGACCGTCTTCGTGAAGTGGACGCCGAGGAACGGGAACTCCGGATTCGGCACCGGGTAGATCAGCCCGTGCACGAGGTGGCGGCGATCGGCGCGGAGCATGTAGTACTCGCCGCGGAAGGGCACGATGCGCACCTCGGGCCGCGCGCCGGCGAGCCGCGCGACCACGTCCGAGTGGAGCCCCGCGCAATTGACGAGCCGCCTCGCCGTGACCGTCTGCTCACGCGTGCTGACGGCGAGACCGCCGCCCTTGATGCGGGTGATCGCGCTCACGGGGAACGACGTCTCGATGTCCACGCCGCGGGCGACCAGGTCCTTCGCGATCGCGGTCGCCACCTCGCCGAAGTCCACGATGGACGTCGACGGCGAGTGGATCGCGGCGATCGCGCTGACATGCGGCTCGATCTCGCGCGCGCGCGCGGCGTCGATCATCGCCAGCCCGGGGACGCCGTTGGCCGTGCCGCGCTCGAAGAGCGTCTTGAGACGAGGCAGCTCCTCGTCGGAGGTCGCCACGACGATCTTGCCGCAGTGATCCATACGGATTCCGTGGGACTCGCAGAACTGCTTCGTGAGGCGGGCGCCCTCGACGCAGAGGCGCGCCTTGAAGGAGCCGGGCTTGTAGTAGATCCCCGAGTGGATGACGCCGCTGTTGTGGCCGGTCTGGTGCTGCCCCAGCGCGGCCTCCTTCTCGAGGAGGACGAGGCGGAGCGCCGGCGTCGCCTCGAGGAGCGCGCGCGCGGTCGCGAGCCCGACGATGCCGCCCCCGATGATCGCGATGTCGTAGGTCATGCTTCGACGTAATCAAAGAGCGTCTTTGGTCTCGGAACGGGTAGGCCGTCTCTCTTCAGCCCCTGGACGTGAAAGCGGACCGCCTTGCGAATCTCACGCGAGACGGCTTTCACGGTACGCCCGCTGACAACGCAGCCGGGCAGGTCCGGAACGTACGCGGAGTAGTTTCCCTTCGCCTTCTCGATCACTACGCCGTATCGCATCTGTGATCGTCCTCGATCCCAGCCTGTTTCAAGATGCTCTTCAGGGTACCCGGCGCCAGATCGTCGGATGGCTTGCCGGCGACCGTGACCAGCCCGGGCTTGGTCATGTGTTTGTATTGCCGGTGACTGCTTCTCACACGATCAAGATACCAGCCTTCGCGCCTGAGCAGGCGCAGCACCTGACCCACCTTCATCCCCTCGAGATACCGCCCACAGCCGACTGGCGGAAGTCCCGGATGGGATACAGCCCATATGCAGGTCAAACATGAGGGTCAGTCGACTAGAACTCGTCGCAGCAGCCGCTTCCGCAGAGTCCGAGCGTCGACAGCCTCGCCGCGCGCCAGCCTGATGGCAACCAAGCGTTCGAGGTCGCGCGTCACAGAGTGATCGAACGCATCGCCCGCTGCTGCTCTGATCCGGACAGCACGGACAAGCAGCGGCTCCGCATCAGACGCGCGCGATTGCGTTTCGTAGAGCTCCGCAATCGCATCGAGGACTCTTGCAACTCCGGTCGACGAGACTCCATCCGTCTGCTCGCGGATCGCCAGTGCTTGGCTATACAGTCCTTCAGCCTCCCCGAGGTGATCCTGCCGAAGCTCCAGCAGGATACGGTCTATTGCATGGGTGAGAAGGACGTCGGCTTCCAGATCTTGTTGACGACGCGCTCGACGAGCGGGCCGTTCGCCTCCGTGGCCTTTCGCGCGGCCTGCCACTCGAGATCGGCCTGGAAGGCCCCCCACGCCTGGTCGCGATGGGCGAGGTCGCGGTAACGGGTGATGTAGACCATCTCGTTCGACTCGCCGATCACGGTCTCCCAGAAGCCCACGACCTCGACGCCGTGCTTCTTGAAGAGCTTCATCGTGATGTCGGCGAAGCGCCGCTGCATGTCGGGCATCCGTCCGGGCATGACGTAGTACGCGCGGTACTCGTAAATCATCGTGTGGCCTCCTCTTTCTCTGTGAGCCAGTTGCCGGCGGTGGTCGCGACGAGATCGGCCGCCGGGTCACGGATGACGCCGGCCGGATCGTCGCCGCGGCGGACGTCCTCGATCGCTTGACGCACGAGTCTGCGGACCATGATCACACCCCGGTCAGACGACGCCAGGTGCTCGAGGGCGTGGATCGCGATCGGCCGCTGGCTCACGATCGCCTCCTTGTCCCCGGGAATCCGCTGGTGCTCCTCCTCGCTGAGCTCGCTCCAGAGCTTGCCGCCGTGGCTCGCGCGGGGCGGCAGGACGGGCCGGCCGTCGCGGACAGGCACACGAAGGAGCGAGTACATGCGCGTGTGGGTGTCGTCGATCGGCAGGA